>DATCFA010000214.1:0-5825 GCA_036509805.1 Casimicrobiaceae bacterium | reverse complement strand
CGCGCGCTGGATCTGCGGCATACGCTGGCGCGTCGAGGGACTCGAGAACGTGCCGTCGACGCCGCACATCGTCATGTCGAAGCACAGCTCGACGTGGGAGACGCTGTCGCTCAACCTGTACTTTCCCCCGCTCGCCTTCGTCGCCAAGAAGGAGCTCCTGTCGATCCCGTTCTTTGGCTGGGGCTTCGCGCTCGCGTCGCCGATCACGATCGACCGCAGGGCCGGGCGCGACGCGATGGATGAAATGGCCGCGCAGGGCCGCGCACGCTTCGGCCAGGGGTTCTGGATCGTCGTCTACCCGGAAGGCACGCGCATTCGCGCCGGCACGCGTGCGCGTTACAAGACCGGCGGCGCGCGCCTCGCGTCGATGCTCGACACGCCGATGCTGCCGGTCGCCCACAACGCCGGCTACCTGTGGCCGAAGGGCCTTCTGGGCAAGTGTCCCGGCGTGATCACGATGTCCATCGGCGCGCCCATCGTCCCAGGCGGCCGCGACGTCGCGACGTTGACGCGCGAAGTCGAGGCGTGGATCGAGAACGAAGTCGCGCGTATCGGCGCGCCGGCGCCATGAGCATTCTCGGACGCGCGGCGCTGACACCGGACGAATCGGTCACCGGCGGCAAGCTGCGGCGAATCGTGCTCGACGGCACCATCGTCGACTACCGGATGTTGCGCGCGCGCAGGCGCACGATCGGCATGCAGGTGGACCTGGACGGGCTGACGGTGCGTGCGCCGCGCTGGGTGAGCCTCGGTGAAATCGAGGCGGCGCTTGCCGAGCGCAGCACCTGGATCCTGCGCACGCTGGCCGAATGGCGGACGCGGCGGCGCGACGTATTTCCGCGCGAATGGAAGACCGGAGCGCCCATCTATTTCCGCGGTGCCGAACTGTCGCTGGCGGTGTTTCCCGCACGCCGCTCGGCGATCCGCCACGACCTGTTCGACCTCACCGTGCTGCACCCGGCCGCGCACGACGAGCGCAAAGTGGCGACGTTCGTCAGCCATTGGCTCAGGGACGAAGCGCTGCGGCTGCTCGCGCCACGTGTCGCGGAATTCGCGCGTGAGGTGACGACCGCCGCGCCGCCCATCAAGCTGTCGAACGCGAAGAGCGAATGGGGGAGCTGCAACCAGCGCGGCGAGATCCGCCTCAACTGGCGGCTGGTGCAGCTACCCGACGAGCTGGCCGACTACGTGGTCGCGCACGAAGTCGCGCACCTCGTTGAGCTCAATCATTCGCCGCGCTTCTGGGCGGTAGTCGAGCGCCTGATGCCGGGGCACGGGCACCGCCGCCGGGCGCTGGAAGAGTGGAGCGCGCTGCTCGCGGCGTAAGTCCCGCTTGCGCAGCCTTCAGCGTGTCGCAGCGGCGTTGCGGACACGGGCAGCCTCATGGCGCCTGCAATGCCGGCAACGCGACGCTGACCCCCGCCTGGGCCATCAGGATCGCGGTCAGCGCATCGCCCAGCTCGCGCGCGTCGCGCGTGTCCTGCCAGCGGCCTTCGTGCGCACGAAAGTGGAAGCCGCCGCTTTGCGCCGCTACCCACAACTCGCGGTTCGGAAGGTGCCGGTTGACGATCACCTTGCTGCCGTCCTCGCACTCGATCTCGAGGATTCCCTCGTTGACCGTCCAGTCGACGTCGGCGTCACTTTGCGCGAGCGCCGCGTCGAGCGCGTCGCCCACTTGCGCGAGCACGCGGTCGGTTGCGGCAATGAATAGCGTATCGGTGATCACGCGCGCACCAGGGTGGTAGGATCGACAGATGATGTTACGTCAATTCAGCACCTGCGCGCGGCGCGCGGTGATCGCGGGCCTGCTGGCGATCGCGGTCGGCGGCTGCGGCATCAAGGGGCCGCTGAAGGCGCCTCCCGGCAAGGCGCCCCCGCCGCCGCCGCCCGGCGTCGAATTGCCGTCGGCGTCGACGCCTTCCGGTTGAGCGCGTTCCGCTATCGCGACGGCGAGATGTACGCCGAAGGCGTGGCACTTGCCGCGCTGGCGGAGCGCTTCGGCACGCCGCTGTACGTCTATTCGCGCGCAATGCTCGAAGAGGCATTCCACCGCTTCGACGCTGCGTTCGCCGGCGTTGCGCATCTTGTGTGCTACGCGGTCAAGGCCAATTCGAGCCTCGCCGTGCTGGATGTCTTCGCGCGCCTCGGGTGCGGCTTCGACGTCGTGTCCGGAGGCGAGCTCGCGCGCGTGCTGGCGGCCGGCGGCGATCCTGCGCGCGTCGTGTTTTCCGGCGTCGGCAAGTCGGTCGCCGAAATGGACGCCGCGCTGGCGGCCGGCATCCTGTGCTTCAACGTCGAATCGGCGGCCGAGCTGGAGCGCCTCGCCGCGGTCGCCGCGAAAGCCGGACGGCGCGCGCGTGTGAGCCTGCGCATCAATCCCGATGTCGACGCGCGCACGCATCCGTACATCGCCACCGGCCTCAAGGCGAGCAAGTTCGGCATCGCCCACACCGACGCCGTCGCGCTGTACCGGCGCGCCGCGGCGATGCCCTCGCTCGAGGTCACCGGCATCGACTTCCACATCGGCTCGCAGATCACCGACCTCGGCGCTTTCGTCGAGGCGGCCGCGCGCATTTTCGAGCTGGTCGACACGCTGGCGGCTGAGGGAATCCTGCTGTCGCACGTCGACCTGGGTGGAGGGCTCGGCGTCCGCTACCAGGACGAGAACGTGATCGCGATCGACGCCTACGCGGCGGCGGTGCGCACCGCCGCGGGTGCGCGCACGCAGCGCCTGATGTTCGAGCCGGGAAGATTGCTGGTGGCAGACGCCGGCGTGCTCGTCACGCGCGTCGAATACCTGAAGCGCGGCGAGGAAAAGAGCTTCGCGATCGTCGACGCGGCGATGAACGACCTGCTGCGTCCGGCGCTGTACGACGCGTGGCACGGCGTCGATCCGGTGCGCCCGCGCGACGCCGCCGCCGACACGTGGGAAGTCGTCGGACCCGTCTGCGAAAGCGCCGATTTCCTGGCGCGCGCGCGCAAGCTCGCGCTGGCGCCGGGCGACCTCTTGGCGATCAGGAGCGCCGGTGCATACGCGATGGCGATGAGCTCCAACTACAACACGCGCCCGCGTGCATGCGAAGTGATGGTCGACGGCGAAATCGCACATCCCGTGCGTGCGCGCGAGCGTGTCGAGGATCTCTACGCAACCGAGCGCACGCTGCCGCGCTGATACGCGCAATGCGTGCCGAAAATGCGCCGAAATTCGGTGTGCGAAATCGCAACAGTCGGCCGAGAGCGCCATACAACAACGTTCGAATTGTTGCAAATACTTGAAATCTGGCTAGAATGCAGCCAGCAGGTGTCAATGGTTTTGTCAAGTAGCCGAGCGATTTGAAAACGGCGAACAACACGTCGAATGCCTGCGAAACCAGAAGTACATAACAGTTCCGGCAACTCAGACAGGAGAAACCGCAATGTTGGCAGACATGATGTCGATGATGGCTCCGACGGCTTCGGCCCCGGCGCCCAAGAAACGCGCTACGAAACGCAAGGCCGCCAAGAAAAAGGCTGCCAAGAAGGCTGCGCCGAAAAAGGCCGCCAAGCGCAAGGTAGCGAAGAAGGCCAAGAAGGCGACCAAGAAAAAGGCCGCCAAGAAGACCGTGAAGAAGGCCAAGAAGGCGACCAAGAAGAAGGCCGCCAAGAAGACCGCGAAGCGCAAGGTTGCGAAGAAGGCAACCAAGAAGAAGGCGAAGAAGGCGACGAAGAAAAAGGCCGCCAAGAAAGCCGGTCCGAAGCGCAAGGCCGCTAAGAAGACCAAGAAGCGGGCCGCGAAGAGGAAGTAAGCTTCCGTGTCTTTGGCAAAACGGGCGACTCATGTCGCCCGTTTTGTTTGCGGTCGCGCCCGCGTAGCGATCGTCAGCCTAACCGCCGTCTGCCGAACCCGCCGCAGCCTGCATCGGCGCCTTCGCGTGCGCAGCCCGGGTCTTCACAGGCGCCTTGCGATGCGCGACCGCCCTGTTCTTCGGCTTGCCCGGCGCGCCGGCGACACGCTTGCGCGCGCGCGTATGTCGGCTCGCTGTCTGCGATTTCTGCTCTGGCGCTGCGGCCTTCTGCGCAGGGCCGCGCGCTGCGGCAGCTCGCGTGCGCGTGCCGTGATGCACGGCCGCGCGCGTGGCCGCAGGCGCCTCGCTGTTGATGCGCAGGCGCTGGCCGACTGCCAGCTTGTTGTGCACGAGGTTGTTCCACGCGCGCAGCTCGCCGGTACTGACGTGGTGGCGCGCCGCCACCGCCGACAGCGTGTCGCCGCGGCGCACCTGGTAGTACGTCGTGCGTCCTTGCGGGACCGTCGTGAAAACCGTCTGCGACAGCGACAGCGCGCTCGCCTCCGTCGGCCGCTCGGCGGGCACCAGCAGCGCATGTCCGACCGGCACGTGCGCACGCGCGCCGATGCCGTTGACCGCACGCAGCGTTTCGGTCGACATCCCGTAGCGCGCGGCGACCTGCGGCAGCGTTTCGTTCGCCCTCAGGCGGTACGCCTGCCAGGACACGAGCGGCTGGTTGGTCAGCTCGAGCTTGGCGGCGAACACTTCGGCCTTGTCGATCGGAAGCAGGATCGTGTACTCGTCGGCGCCGGCGATCACCGGCCGGTTGTGCTGCGGATTGAGCATCTCGAATTCGTCGAGCGGCATTTCGGCAAGCTCGGCAGCGCGCTTGACATCCATCCGCCGCGTCGTCTTCACCACCGCGAAATAGGGCGCATCGGGAATGTCGTCGATCACAAGACCGTACTTGCCCGGATCGCGGATGATGTTCTTGACCGCCTGCAGCTTGGGCAGGTAGTTGCGGGTCTCCGCGGGCACGTTCGTCAGGCTGGCGAAGTCGACGGGCAGGCCCTTCTGGCGGTTGCGGTCGACCGCGCGCTGCACGTTGCCCTCGCCCCAATTGTAGGCGGCCAGCGCGAGTTGCCAGTCGCCGAAGCGCGTGTAGAGCGAGTCGAGGTAATCGAGTGCGGAATCGGTGGCGGCGACGATGTCGCGCCGCGAGTCGAACCAGAAGTTCTGCTGCAGGCCGTACGTCTTGCCGGTGGACGGCACGAACTGCCAGATTCCCGACGCGCGGCTCGTCGACAGCGCATTCGGGTTGAACGCGCTCTCGACCATCGGCAGCAGCGCCAGGTCGAGCGGCATGCCGCGCGACTGGACGGCCGACACGATGTGATAGAGGTAACGCCGCGACCGCTCGACCATGCGCGCGACGTAATCGGGACGTGATGCGTAGTACTGCTCCCAGTGCGCCACCAGCGCCGCGTCGTCGACATCGGGGATCGCATAGCCGTCGACGATGCGATCCCACAGGTCGGGGGCGGGCATCGGCAGCGCCTCGAGCTCGGCCATCGCCGCCGGCGCAAACGGCGTCAGCAGCGGTGGCGGCTGCAGGACGAGCGGCGTTTCGGGTGCCGGTTGCGGGACCGGTGCTGCGATGACCGGCTGCGGGATCACCGGTGCAGGATCAGGGGAGGGTGTCGCGCACGCTGCGAGCGCGAGCACGACGAGGACGTGTAGCGGTGCGAGTCGCAATGAGTGGCCTGTTCACACGTTGTCCGCAAAGGCGAACGGGTTGCATGGAATGCTGGCCGCAGCGCGACCGCTCGTGGTGCATCGAATCGGCGCATGGTAGAAGGCTTTGCGTCGGTGCGTCAATGCGCGCGCCACGCGGCTTTGCATCAGCCGCGGAACGCGTTCTTCCATCCGCGCAGTGCCGCGAACACGTCGACGTCGCGCGGGAGCGGCGTACCGGCGTGCGCCTCGGCCGCCTTGCGCACCGCCGGCTCGCGCGCACGCAGGAACGGGTTGGTGGCGAGCTCCAGCGCGATCGTCGACGGC
>DATCFA010000213.1:0-4384 GCA_036509805.1 Casimicrobiaceae bacterium | reverse complement strand
CTGGGCTTTTGCGTCGATGGCACGATATGCACGTCGATAACCGGCATTTCGTTGATCCGCAACACCTGGTACTGGTGGAAGTTCGTCTGCTGGACGATGCCGTCCTTCAGCGTGATTTCGCCGTACAGCGCGGCCGCGAGCGCGAAGCCGATGCCGCCTTCCATCTGCGCACGCACGACATCGGGATTGACGGCGAGCCCGCAGTCCACCGCGCAGACGACGCGGTCGACGCGCAGCGCATTGTTCGCATCGACGCTCACTTCCGCGACCTGCGCAACGTAGGTGTCGAACGACTTGTGCACGGCGACGCCGCGCCCGCGCTTCTCGCCGGGCTTGCCCGGCGCAAGCGGCGTCGACCATCCGGCTTTCTGCGTGGCGAGCTCGAGCACGCCGCGATGGCGCGGCTCATTGGCCAGCAGCGCCATCCGAAACGCCACCGGATCCTTGCCCGCGGTGACGGCCAACTCGTCGATCATCACTTCGGTGGCATACGCGGTATGTGTCGACCCGACCGAGCGCCACCACAGCACCGGGATGCCGATCGACGGCGAGTGCAGGTCGACTTGGAGGTTGGCAATCGCGTACGGCAGGTTGGCCGCACCTTCGACGCTGGTGCTGTCGATACCGTTGTGGATCGTCATGCCGGCCACCGGCGTGCCTTCGGTGATCGACTGGCCGACGATCCGGTGCTGCCATGCGACGGCGTTGCCGCTGGCGTCGAGCGCGGCGCTCATCGTGTGCAGGTACGCCGGACGATAGTAGCCGCCGGTCATGTCGTCTTCGCGCGTCCACACGAGCTTGACCGGAATGTCGTGCTTGCCTGCGGTGGCGATGCCCTTGGCGATCGCGGCCGCTTCGACGACGTAGTCGGACATCGAGCTCGCGCGCCGGCCGAAGCTGCCGCCGGCGTACACCTGGTTGATGAACACCTGCTCAGGCTTGAGTCCGACGACGTGCGCCACCGCCTGTTGGTCGGCGGTGTGGAACTGTTCGCCGTTCCAGATTTCGCAGCGGTCGGCGGACAGCTTGACCACGCAGTTGAGCGGCTCCATCGGCGCGTGCGCGAGATACGGGAAAACGAACTCGGCGTCGATCCGCTTGCCGCCGGCGGCAAGCGCCTTGGCGACATCGCCGTCGTTGCGCACCGGCTTGCCGGGGGATTTGGACAAGCGGCGGAATTCGTCGAAGACGTCCGTCGTCGACGCCTTGAACGCCGCAGTGTCGTCCCATTCGACCTTGAGCGCGTCACGCCCTTTTTTCGCCGCCCAGAAGCTCGTCCCGACGACGGCGACGCCACTGGGCACTTCGATCACGTAGCGCACGCCGGGCACGCTGCCGACGCTGTCGGAGTCGAAGCTCTTGACGTGCGCGCCGAAGCGCGGCGGATGCGCAACCACGGCCGTCAGCATGCCCGGGAGCTTGACGTCCTGCGTGTACATCGCGGTGCCGTTCGACTTCGCCTTCGAGTCGGTGCGCGGAAAATGCTTGCCGATGTAGACGAAGTCGGCGGCGTCCTTGAGCTTGACGTTCGTCGGCACGGCGTGCGTGGCCGCGGCATTCGTGAGCTGTCCGAATGTCGCGCGCTTCGCACCCGCCGACACCACGCCGTCCTTGACGGTGACCGACGCCGCGTCGACCTTCCACTGCTCGGCAGCGGCGGCGACCAGCATCGCACGCGCGGTCGCGCCGGCAGTCCGGTACTGGATGAACGAATTGGCGAGCGACGACGAGCCGCCGGTGCCCTGCGCCGGACCCCACGCGAGATTGTTGTAGAGCGCCACGTCGGCCGGCGCGCCCACGGCGCGCACTTGCGACCACGCGGCGTCCAGTTCCTCGGCCACCAGCGTGGGCAGCCCGGTAAACGTTCCCTGTCCCATCTCGAGGTGCTTGACGATGACGGTGACCGTGTCGTCGGCGCCGATGCGCACGAATGCGCTGGGGGCGGCCTGTGCGCCGGCGGCGGCCTGCGCCGCGGCGCGTCCCGTGTAGACGGCCAGCGTCAGGCCCGCGCCCGCGGCGGCGGCGGCCTTGAGGAATACGCGGCGGGACATGCCGGCATCGGGGACTGCATCGCGAACGCGGGTCGGATTCATCGGCATTCCTTCATGCGAGGCTGCTGGCGGCATCGTGGATGGCGGCGCGGATGCGCACGTACGCCGCACAGCGGCAGATGTTGCCGGCCATCGCGGCGTCGATATCGGCGTCGGTCGGCCGCTTGTTCTTCGCGAGCAGCGCCGCGGCCGACATCACCTGTCCCGACTGGCAGTAGCCGCACTGCGGCACGTCGAGCTTCGACCACGCGGCCTGCACCGCCCGCGCTTCGCGCGACTTGAGCCCTTCGATCGTTGTGATGTCGGCGCCCTGCTTGAGCGACGACAGCGACGTCTGGCACGAACGCACCGGCTTGTCTTCGACGTAGACGGTGCACGCGCCGCACAGCGCCATCCCGCAGCCGTACTTGGTGCCGGTCAGGTTGAGCTGGTCGCGCAGGATCCACAGCAGCGGCGTGTCGGCATGCACGTCCTTGCTGATGTCGACGCGGTCCTTGTTGACGAAGTAGGTGGGCATTTTCTTGCTCCGACGGGTCACATGGCGCAGGGTTGGCGATTTTACGCCCCCGCGGGGAGCGGATGCGCACCGCATCTGACAGCGACGAATCGCCCCCGTATAATTCAACGTTTGCCACCGCCTCGATTGGCCGCCATGGAAGCCGAACGCATCAACCAGATCGCCAACTCGCTCGCCGACCTCGCGACTCGCACGGCCGAGCTGCGGAGGTATCTTTGACTTCGATGTGAAGGCGGCACGCCGCGAGGAAGTGGCGCGCGAACTCGAGGACCCGAAGATCTGGGACGACCCCAAGCGCGCGCAGGAGCTCGGCAAGGAAAAGAAGCAGCTCGACGATGTCGTCGTCACGTTGACCGATCTCGGCATGCGGATCGCCGACAGCGACGAGTTGTTCGTGCTGGCGCGCAGCGACAGCGACGACGCGACGATGGAAGCGGTCGCCGGCGACATCGTGGGCGCGCAATCGACGATCGAAATGCTCGAATTCCGGCGGATGTTCTCGCATCCGCTCGACGCGAACAGCTGCTTCGTCGACATCCAGGCAGGCAGCGGCGGCACCGAGGCGCAGGACTGGGCGTCGATGCTGCTGCGAATGTACTTGCGCTACAGCGAGCGCAAGGGATTCGCCACCGAGATCCTCGAGGAGTCGCCGGGAGAAGTCGCCGGCATCAAGAGCGCATCCATCAAGGTCACCGGCGACTACGCGTTCGGCTATTTGCGCACCGAGACTGGCGTGCACCGGCTGGTGCGCAAGAGTCCTTACGACTCGAATGCGCGCCGACACACGTCGTTCGCCAGCGTGTTCGTCTATCCCGAAATCGACGATTCCATTGTCGTCGACATCAATCCGGCCGACCTGCGAATCGATACGTTTCGCGCATCAGGTGCGGGCGGACAGCACATCAACAAGACCGACTCGGCGGTGCGCATCACGCACCTGCCGACCAACATCGTCGTGCAATGCCAGAACGACCGCTCGCAGCATCGCAACCGCGCCGAGGCGATGGCGATGCTCAAGGCCAAGCTGTACGAGCTCGAGCTGCGCAAGCGCCAGGAGCAGCAGCAGAAGCTCGAGGACACCAAGACGGACATAGGCTGGGGGCACCAGATCAGGAGCTATGTGCTCGACCAGTCACGGATCAAGGACCTGCGCACCAGCTACGAGGTGGGCAACACGCAGGCGATACTCGACGGCGAACTCGACGACTTCATCGCGGCGAGCCTGAAGCAGGGCGTGCAATGACCGCGTTCATCTTCGACATCGACGGCACGATCATCGACTCGATGCCCGCGCACGAGGCATCGTGGAGTGTGTTCTTCGGGCGGCGCGGGCGCTCGTTGGAGCGCGCCGGCTTCTTCCATGGCACCGCGGGGCGCACGGGTGTGGAGTTGATTCGCGAATACTTCGGGCCGATGAGCGATGCGGCGGCCTTCACGCTGGTGGACGAAAAGGAATCGATCTACCGCGAACGCTTCGGGCCCGTGTTCCGCGAGGTCGACGGCTTCAGCGCATTCGCGACGTCGGCGCATGCGGCAGGCTACAGACTTGCCTGCGCGACGGCCGGCGACGCCGGCAATGTCGCGTTCGCGATGGAGCGCCTTGCGGTCAGCCACCTGTTCGCCGCGGTCGTCGGCGGCCACGAGGTCGCGCACGGCAAGCCCGCGCCGGACCTCTTCCTGCTGGCCGCGCAGCGCATGGGTGCGGCACCCGAGGAATGCATCGTCTTCGAGGATGCACCGCTCGGCATCGAAGGTGCGCGACGCGCGGGCATGCTGGCGGTCGCGCTGACCACCAGCGCGAGCGCGGCCGAGCTGG
>DATCFA010000212.1:0-2481 GCA_036509805.1 Casimicrobiaceae bacterium | reverse complement strand
GCTTCGATGGCCGCCAATCCTTCGGGACGCAGCGTCATCGAGCCGCGCCGCTGCTCCGCGGCGAATTGCTGGACGAACGCATGCGCGAGCAGGGCGGCGTCGCCATTGCGCGCGCGAATCGGCGGAATGCTGACCACGATTTCGGCCAGCCGATAATATAGATCCTCGCGAAAGCGGCCTTCGGCGATCAGCGCCTTCAGGTCCTGGTGCGTGGCGCAGACGATCCGCACATCGACGGCAATCTCGCTGCGCCCGCCCACCCGCTCGATCACCCGTTCCTGCAGGAATCGCAGCAGCTTGGCTTGCAGCGCCATCGGCAGATCACCGATTTCGTCGAGCATCAGCGTGCCGTTGTTCGCGGTCTCGATCCTGCCGAGCGTCTGCTTGGCGGCGCCGGTGAACGCGCCTTTTTCGTAGCCGAAGAGCTCGCTTTCCAGCAGGTTTTCGGGGATCGCCGCGCAATTGATGGCGACGAACCGTTCGCCGCGGCGCGGCGACATGTCGTGCAACGCGCGCGCGAGCAATTCCTTGCCCGTGCCGCTTTCGCCGAGCAACAGCACCGTCGCATTCGCGCTCGCCACTTTTTCGACGGTGCGGCAGATCCGCAACATTTCCGGGTCGCGCGTGATCAATCCCGCGAATGCATCGGGCCGGCGCACGCTTTGCAGCCGCCGGTTCTCGAGCTGCAGTTCATGCAGGCGGAATGCACGATCGATCGTCAGCCGCAGCAGGTCGGGCTCGAACGGCTTGGCGAAGAAGTCGTACGCGCCGGCGCCGATCGCGCGCAGCGCGTTGCCGCGATCATGCTGCCCGGTCAGCACGACCACCTTGGAGTCGGGTGCCGCCGCCATGATCTCGTCCAGCAACAGGAACCCCTCGGAAACCGCATCGGGGTCGGGTGGCAGCCCGAGATCCATCGTGACCACGGGAGGCGCCTGTCGCCGCACGTGCGCCATGGCCGTCGCGCGATCGGTGGCGACCAGCGTCTCGAATTGATCGAACGCCCAGCGCATCTGCTTCTGCAACGCCGGGTCGTCCTCGACGATGAGCAACGGACGGTTTTTTTCGTTCATGCGACGTCTCGCTGCGGGCTTGGCGCCGAACGGGCGCCGGTCTCGAACAGCGGCAGCAACACCCGCATGCAGGTACCCGCCCCCGGCGAGGTCTCGACCAGCACGCGTCCACCGAGTTCGTGCACGTACTGGTAGCTTTCGTATGCGCCGATGCCCATCCCTGTCGGCTTGGTGGTCTGGAACGGCTTGAACAGCCGGTCGCGGACAAAATCCGGCGTCATGCCATGCCCGGTGTCACCGATTTCGATCACTGCCCGGTCGTCCTCACGCGCGAGCTTGACCCACACCCGGCCATCGCCGCCGGTCGCGTCGAGCGCATTTTGCAGCAGGTGCGCGATCACGCGTTCCAGGCGATCCTCGTGTCCTTGCGCGGCGATGGGCTCGACGATCTCCACCTCGATCGCCGGCTGCTGCTCCGACTTGGCGCGCTCGATGCGCCGTATCACGCCGGCAAGCTCCACGCGGTGCCCCGCCTCGATGGGAGCGGTTCCTTCGCGTAACTGCATCATCATTTGCTTCATGCGGTCCACCGAATGCTCGACGGTCATCAGCATGTCGCGCTGGAACTCCGGATTGTCGCGGTGGCGTTCGGCGTTGCGAACCATCAGCGACAACTGCGCGACGACGTTCTTGAGGTCGTGCACGACGAACGCGGACATCCGGTTGAAGGCGTCGAACTTGCGCGCTTCGAGCAATGCTTCGGTTGCCTGCATCTGCCGGAGGAAGCTCGCCGCCTGCCGGCCTGCGGTTTTGAGGAGGTCGTTGACTTCCCAGTTGACGTCGATCGGCGTGCGCGCGGTAACCAGCACCACGTAGCCGATCAGGTCGGTCCCCGTGGACAGCGGCACGATCAGCCATGCATTGGCGATTTGCGACAGCCACGCCGGCAACCGCAACCCGCCATACCGGTCGGGCGAGAACCGGTACTCCTCCAGATTCACTACCCAGCCGCTGTCGGCGAGGAAACCCGCGAAATCGCCGCCGACGTCCTCCACCGCGGTACTCGCCGGCATGTTCCAGCACGCGCCCGGCGCGAACGATCGCCCCGTCAGGTCGCGCAGCCACAGGCTGCCGGCGGGGCTCTCGACCAGGTTGGCGAGCCCGCGGATCACTTGCTGTCCCACCGGCAGTTGATCGTCGCTGGACGACAATGCCTTGGTGAAGTTGAGCCACTCCTCGCGGTAGTCGTAGCGGTACTTGAAGAAGTGCTTGCTGATCAGCACCCGCACCTTCGCGCGCGTGGTGCCGGAGAACAGGATCAGCAGCAGCAGCAGCGCACCGGCCACCAGCAGGGCCGCCTGCAGCGCGCGTCCCCATTCGCCGCCGAAATAACGGACGTAGTAGCCGGCGGCCGCCATGAACAGCAGGTAGACGCCGGACGCAACGAGCGCCATCGAACGGAACATCA
>DATCFA010000211.1:0-3551 GCA_036509805.1 Casimicrobiaceae bacterium | reverse complement strand
CGGCTCGATCAGCGCGCGGATTACGCGCTTGGAGCCGGGGTTGAGGTCATCGAGGTAGTTGCGTTCCGCCGCGTCGCCGTCGGCATCGCCGTTCGCCGGCTCCGCATCCAGCACCCCGTTCGCGTGCGCCACATCGCCGTGCGGGTTGCGTGCGCCCGGATACGGCACGCGGAACAAGCGGTCATACAGCCGGACCTCCGCCGGCTGCGCATCGGTTGCCGACAGCCAGTGGATGTTGCCTTTCACCTTGCGCGCGTCCGCGCCGGGCGTGCCGCTGCGTGTCTGCGGGTCGTACGTGCAATGGATCGTGGAAATGGCGCCGGAGGCGTCGCGCTCGACACCTACGCACTTGATCACGTACGCGTAGCGCAGGCGCACCTCGACTCCGGGCGCCAGCCGGAAATAGCCTTTGGGCGGATTCTCGCTGTAGTCGTCGCGCTCGATCCACAGTTCGCGGCCGAACGCCAGCGCGCGCTTGCCGAGCTCCGGGTGCTGCGGGTGGTTGGGCGCGAGGCACTCTTCCGATTCGCCCGCCGGATAGTTGTCGATGACGAGCCTGACCGGGTCGAGCACGGCCACGCGGCGCTCGGCACGCGCGTTCAGGTCGTCGCGCATGGCCGCCTCGAGCAGCGCGATGTCGATCCACGAATCGATGCGCGACACACCGACGCGATCGTTGAACAGGCGGAAACCCTCGGGCGTGTAGCCGCGCCTGCGCGCACCGACGATCGTCGGCATCCGCGGGTCGTCCCAACCGTCGACATGGCCATTTTCGACGAGTTCGAGCAGCTTGCGCTTTGACAGCACGACATACGACAGGTTGAGCCGCGCGAACTCGTACTGGTGCGGCAGCGGCCGCTCGAGCTGCCCGCCGTCGGCGAGCTTGCCGATGATCCAGTCGTACAGCGGACGGTGGTCCTGGAACTCGAGCGTGCAAACCGAGTGCGTGATGCGCTCAAGCGCATCCGAAATGCAGTGCGTGTAATCGTAGAGCGGGTAGATGCACCAGGCGTCGCCGGTGCGATGGTGCCAGGCGTGGCGGATCCGGTAGATCGTCGGATCGCGCAGGTTGACGTTGGGGCTCGCCATGTCGATCCTGAGCCGCAGCACGTGCGCGCCGTCGGCAAATTCGCCGTCGCGCATCCGCCGGAACAGATCGAGATTCTCGGCGACGCTGCGCGCACGAAACGGGCTCGCCATGCCGGCCTCCGTCAGCGTGCCGCGCGTCGCGCGCATTTCCTGCGCACTCTGGCTGTCGACGTACGCGAGGCCTTCGCCGATGAACCACTCGGCGAAGCGGTAAAGGTCGGCGTAGTAGTCCGATGCGTGGAAGCGTGCGTCCCAGTCGTAGCCGAGCCAGCGTACCGCGTCGGCGATCGAGCCTTCGAACTCGACGTCCTCCTTGAGCGGATTGGTATCGTCGAAGCGCAGGTGGCAGACGCCACCGAACTCGGCGGCGAGCCCGAAGTTGAGCGCGATCGACTTGCTGTGACCGAAATGCAGGTAGCCGTTGGGCTCGGGCGGGAAGCGCGTGACCACGCGGCCGGCGTATTTATGCGTGCGCACATCGTCGGCGACGATGGCGCGCAGGAAATTCGCCGCCGCCGGCGCGGCGCTGCCGGCGACCGGCCGGGCGAGCGTCGGAGGCACGCTGCTCATCGGCTGCGGGCAAGGCGCGAATTGCACATGCGGCGCATTTTAACCTTGGATCGCCGGCGCGCTGCGGACGGTACGCTATTTGCAGTGCGCGGCCGTCATCGCAATGCAGCGCGCGCATCGCGCATCGCGATCCACCAGGCGTTGTCCACAAATCCTGTGGATAGAAGTGTGCATATCTTGTAAATTGCTGCGCTAAGTCGTGCGCTCGCCTGCGATTTGCTTGTCGTGCCTGAAAATGCACCTGTAAAACTGTACGTTCTATCAACGGGTTGTAATTCCTTCCCTGCGGTAACATGGCCGCAACATGCGCGTAATCGTCGATCGTCCCGCGCGTGGCCGTGCGTGTGCGGCCACGGCGACGCGCATTCCTTGATGCGTTGCACGCGATGACAAGCCCCGCCGACCCTCCGCACGCCGACCTGATCGCACCGCCGCAACCGGCATCGCGCGCGCCGATCTCCGTGTCGGCGCTGGTGTCGTTTGCGCGCCTCGCGCTCGAGCGCGAAGTGGGACTTGTCCACGTGACCGGCGAGATCTCGGGTTTCCTGCGCGCGGCGTCCGGGCATTGCTATTTCGCGCTGAAGGACGCCAACGCGCAAGTGCGCTGCGTGCTGTGGCGAACCAAGGCGCGGCTCACCGAATTCGCACTGCGCGACGGCCTCGCGGTGGACATCCGCGGCGTGGCGTCGATCTACGAACCGCGCGGGGAATTCCAGCTTTCCGTCGACAGCATCCGTCTCGCGGGCACCGGCGCACTGTACGAGCGCTTCATCCGCCTCAAGGCCGAGCTCGAGGCGCGCGGCTGGTTCGACGCCACGCGCAAGCGTCCATTGCCGGCGTATGCGCGTGCGGTGGGGGTGGTGACGTCGATGCGCGCCGCCGCACTGCGCGACGTCATCACCACGCTCGCGCGGCGCTGGCCGGCGATGCGCGTGGTCGTCTATCCCTGCGCCGTGCAAGGCGCCGGCGCGGCGCAGGAGATCGCCGCCGCCATCGGCCTCGCCAACGCGCGCCGGGAAGTGGACGCACTGATCGTCTGCCGCGGCGGCGGCGCCATCGAGGACCTGTGGGCATTCAACGAAGAGGCGGTCGCGCGCGCCATCTTCGAATCCGCGCTGCCGGTGGTGTCCGGCGTGGGCCACGAAACCGATTTCACCATCGCCGACTTCGTCGCCGACGTACGCGCGCCCACACCCACCGGCGCGGCAACGCTCATCGCCCCGGACCACGCGGCAGTTCGCCATCGCGTCGGGCAATGGGCATCGCGCATCGCACGCGCGATGCGTCATGCGCTGGCGGCAGGCACGCAGCGTACCGACCTGGCGGCGCGCGGACTGGTGCATCCGCGCGCGCGCCTCACCGCCACGCGCGCAGCGCTCGCAGCGCTCGCAAGCCGCGCCAGCCTTGCGTGGTACCGCGATGCCGGCGTGCGTGGCGCCGCGCTGCGTTCGCTGACGGCCCGCATGCGGCGCGAGTTGCGCGCGCCGCTGCGCGAGGCGGCGGCGGCGCTGCTGCTGCGCCAGCGCCTTGCGCGCAGCCACGCGTTGCTGCTGGCGAGCCTCGATTCGAGGCTTGCCGCGCTCGCGCAGAATCTTGCGCATCTTTCGCCGCAGCACGTGCTGGAGCGCGGCTACGCGATCGTCACGCGCGCCAGCGACGCCGGTGATGTCGTGCAGGATGCAGCGTCGCTGGCTGCTGGCGACGATATCTCCGTGCAATTCGCGCGCGGCCGCGCCGCCGCAAGCGTCAAGCGCGTCGAATGAGTGTCTCCTCTCGCGCTTGCGGGAGAGGGTCAGCGTGAGGGCGGCGTAGCGCGCCTCAGAACGTGTGAATTAATCGGCTCGTCGAGCGATAATCAGCGCATGAGCCCTGATACGCCCGAACGAGAGACC
>DATCFA010000210.1:0-2750 GCA_036509805.1 Casimicrobiaceae bacterium | reverse complement strand
CGGCGATGGGCGCCAGCCAGCGCGCCTTCTGCGCGTCGGTGGCCACCTGGCACAGCACGCGCATGTTGCCGTCGTCGGGCGCTGCCGAATTGAACGCCACCGGCCCGTAGATCGACCCGCCCATCGCCTCGTAGACCGGCACCAGCGCGCGCATCGTCAGGCCCAGGCCGCCGCAGGCGCGCGGCAACTGTGGCGCCCACAGGCCGGCGGCCTTGACGTCGGCACGCAATGCCTCGAGCACATCGAGCCTCAGGTTGCCGTGGCCGTCGTCGTTGGCGTGCAGCGCTTCGAGCGGCACGATGCGCTCGCGCACAAACGCCGCGACGCGCGCGCGCAGCGCGTCGGTGGCGGCGTCGATCGCGAACGCCTGCATCAAAGCCAAGCCAGCGCGTGGCCACCGTCGACGCACAGCGTCGCGCCGGTGATGTAACGGCCCGCATCGCTCGCCAGCAGCAGCAATGCGCCGTCGAGGTCGCCGGCGACACCGAAGCGCCGCAGCGGCACGCGCTTGGCCATCGCCTCGCCGGCGGCCGACTGCAGGAAGTCGCGATTGAGGTCGGTCTCGATGTAGCCGGGCGCCAGCGCGTTGACGCGAATGCGCTGCGCCGCCCACTCGAGCGCCAGCGCCTCGGTCAGCTTGAGCAGGCCCGCCTTCGCCGCGATGTACGCGGGTAGCTGCTTGGCCACGCGCAGCGCGAGCACCGATGCGATGTTGACGATCGATCCGCCGTCGCCGTTCGCCTCCATCGCGCGCGCCGCCGCGCGCGCGACACGAAACGCGCCGGACAGGTTGGTGTCGATGACCGCGTTCCAGTCGTCGTCGCTCGTCGCACTCGCCGGCCGTGTCAGCGCGACGCCGGCGTTGTTGACCAGGATGTCGAGGCGGCCACCGGCGGCCACCGCGCGCTCGACGGCGGCATCGACGCTGGCGCCACTGCGGACATCGGCGCCGATCGCGGTGAACGCGCGGCCGTCAGCCAGCATCGATTGCGCGAGTGCTGCCAGCGCGGCCGCATCGCGCGAGGTTGCGACCACGTGCGCGCCATGGCGTGCGAGCACGTGCGCGAAATGGTGGCCGAGACCGCGCGAGGCACCCGTCACCAGCGCCACGCGCCCCGCCAGCAGGTTGTAAGCAAACATCGGCATGTCCTCCGGATGCAGTCTAGCGTCCAGCGAGGAACTTCGGGTTGCTGACCGCGAGCCGCGCGCGCGTGCCGGCGACGAGTGCCGCGTGCAGAGTCTTCTGCGCGGCAACGTCGTCGGTATCGCAGATACGCACACGCTGCCACAGCAACGCGTCACTGCCGGTGTGCGCCGGTGCGTCGATTTCGCGGCGCGCGATCGCCATTGCGCTGGCGACCATTCGCAGCGTGTAGTGGTGACGCTCCTCGGTGTCGCCGAGCAGCGCGAGGAGCGCGTCGCGTGCAGCGTCGAGCAGTGCACGCGCGTCGGGATGGTCAGGCAAGCGTGTCTCCGGTGAGTTCGAGCATCTGCCATTCGAGCTCCGGCAGCATGCGGCCGGTCAGTGCGAGCTCCAGCGAGCGCTCCCCGCCCTCGATGAAGCGCAGCGCCTGCTGCAATGCGATCACCGCCCAGCGCAGTTGCGCGAGCACCTGCCAGTAGCGCAGGTCGGCGGCCACGTGCGCGCTGCCGGCGGCGGCATTGTAGCCGCGCAGCAGGTCGTCGATGTCCGCCAGTCCGCCGGCTGCGAGGTCGGGCCGCGCAAAACGCCAGCACGGCGCGCAAAACCAGCCGAGATCCTCGAGCGGGTTACCCCAGCCCGCGAACTCCCAGTCGAGCGTCGCCGCCAGGCGATCGGCGTCGACGATCAGGTTGCCGACGCGATAGTCGCGGTGCACCAGCACCACCGGCTCGAGCGGCGGCAGCTGCAGTTCGAGCCAGCGCAGCGTCCACGCGAGCACCGGACGCGCATCGCCGGTCACCGTGCGCCAGTGCTCGATCGTGGTGCGATAGCCGTTGATGAGATCGATGGTCGGGCGCAACGGTGGCTCGCCGAGGAACGCGAGCGACGGATGCGTCGCCGCAATCGCGTGGACGCGCGCAAGGTTGGCGCCGATCGCCTCGACCAGCCGCACGCGCGGCGCAGCACTCGCGCGCGTCAGAACGCGGCCTGCGGTGTCGCCCACCACATGTGTCATCAGCATGAACGCCGGCCAGTGCGCGTCGCCCCGATACAGCGCGATGGGACGCGGTACCGCGACGCCGGCCGCTGCGGCAGCCACCAGCAGCGCGTGCTCCTCGTCGCGCGGACGGCTTGCCGCGACGTTGGTCGGCGCGCCGGTGCGAAGCACGATCCGCGTCAGTGCGGCCCACGGTCCGTCATGCACGTCGAGCACCAGCACGAAGTTCTGCTGGATGGCACCGCCGGCAAGACGCTCGCAGCTTTCGATCGTGACGCGCGTCGCCGCGAGCAGCGGTGCGAGCACATCGGCGAACACCGGGCTCGCCCAGGAGGCCGCGTCGGCGCCGGCCACCGCGCTCACCGATCGGGCAGCGCACGTGCACGCTCGCGCAGCACGAACTTCTGGATCTTGCCGGTCGACGTCTTCGGTAACGCGCCGAACACCACCGTCCGCGGTGCCTTGAAATGCGCGAGGTGCGCACGGCACCAGTCGATGATCGCGGCAGCGTCGACATCGCCGGCGGCGGCCTTCAGCGTGACGAACGCGCAGGGCGTCTCGCCCCAGCGTGCATCGGGACGCGCGACTACCGCCGCCTCGACCACCTGC
>DATCFA010000209.1:0-6641 GCA_036509805.1 Casimicrobiaceae bacterium | reverse complement strand
CGCGAACCGCGGGTTGCCGGCGCTGCTCGACACGTGGTCCACCGGGCCCGAGCCGATGAGTCTGTTGGTGGCTGAAGGCACGGCGGCGACAGATTTCGCGCGCTGGCTGGGCACCCCGCTTCCTCCGGCACCCGCGCACATCGAGCGTGGCGCGCTCGCGATCGACGTGCTGCCCTTCGTCACCCAGCCGGTCTTCGACGCGCGGTTGCGGCAATGCGACCTCAATATCGTCCGCGGCGAGGATTCGTTCGTCCGTGCGCAATGGGCGCGGCGGCCGCTCGTTTGGCACGCGTACCCGCAGGACGGGCAGGCGCAGCGGACGAAGCTCGACGCGTTCCTCGAGCGCTACCTGCAACGCGCAGAGCAAGACGCCGCGAACGCGCTGCGCGACTTCGCGCGGGCGTTCGACGCGGAGGATGGCGACGCGCTCGTGCGCGGATGGCCCGCGCTTCGCGCCGCGCTGCCCGTGCTGCGCGGCCACGCGGGCGATTGGGCGGCTCGCCTCGGCGCATTGCCGGAGCTGTCGGCCTCACTGGTCGATTTCGTGGAATCGCGTTACAATTGAAGGCTTTGCAAACATTCATCCGCCCGCGCGCAAAGCGCTGCGCGGACTTACCGCCGGGAACGTCATGAAAATCGCTCAGGAAGTGCGCGCAGGCAACGTCATCATGGTCGGCAAGGACCCGATGGTCGTGCAGAAAGCCGAATTCACGAAGTCGGGGCGCAACGCCTCGGTCGTCAAGATGAAGCTGAAGAACCTGCTGTCGAGCGGTGGCACCGAAACCGTCTACCGGGCGGATGACAAGTTCGAGACGGTCCAGCTCGAAAAGAAGGACGCGACGTATTCGTATTTCGCCGATCCCATGTACGTGTTCATGGACGGCGAATTCAACCAGCACGACGTCGAGAAGGACAACATGGAAAGCGCGTTGCCCTATCTCGAGGACGGGCTCGCGTGCGAGATCACGTTCTACGAGGGACGCGCGATCAGCGTCGAGCTGCCGAACTCGGTGGTGCGCGAAGTGATCTACACCGAACCCGCGGTCAAGGGCGACACCTCCGGCAAGGTCACCAAGCCGGCGAAAATCGCATCCGGGTTTGAAATCGCCGTGCCGCTGTTCGTCAGCACCGGCGACAAGATCGAGATCGACACGCGCACCGGCGAATACCGCCGCCGCGTCTAGATCCGGCCGCGCGCCGCACGCTCGGCCACCCTCACCCCGGTCCTCTCCCGCTGGATGCTCCTTCTCCCGCTTGCGGGAGAAGATTGGGATGAGGGTGTGCGTCGGCGAAACCTGCCCTCACCCAAATCCTCTCCCGCATGCGGGAGAGGTAACACTCTGGCGCGATGCACGCGTCGATGCTCGTTCTCCCGCTCAATGCAGCGCGAGATCGGCGCGTGCCGCAGGCGTGCCCGGCGTCGGCGCGCCGGAATCCGCGGCGACGACGAACAGGCGCTGCGCCGCGACGCCGCGCGTCACCAATGCCGTTTTCACCGCCTGAGCGCGGCGCTGCGCGAGCGCCGGCAGCGCGTTTGGGCCGATACGCGCATGGGCGAGCAGCATCGCCTCCATTTCGGCAGCCGGCACCTCCTTGAGGAACCCGAAGAAATTGCGCGGACGCTCGTCGATCGGCGCGTCCTTGTACGCCGCTGCGAGATAGCGCGCCCGCTCGTCGGCGCCGACGACGACCGCGTCGGCGTCCGCAGCGGGCGTGCCGGCCGCGACCAGCGCCTTGACCTTCGCCGCACGAATGCTGCGCTCCACGGCGGCGCGCACCAGCGCCTGCGTGTCGGCTGCCACGTCATTGCGCCCCGTGATGTCGACTGCGAGCGCCGGACGTGCGGCAAGCGCGTGCGCGAGCTTGTCGAGCTTGGCATCGCCCGCGGACGCGACGTGGTCGGTGCCCGCAACGAACCCGACGTACGACAGTTCCTCGCCACCACCGCCGATCGCCGCGCCCAGCAATGCGAACGGCGAGGTCACCGCCTTTTCGAGCAGGTTGACGATCACCCGGCCGATCAGCGCACCCACCGAAAACTGCGGATCGTCGAGCGAACCGGCGATCGGCAGATCGATGTCGATCACGCCGCGCGCGTCCTTCAACAGCGCCACCGCGAGTTGCACCGGCAGTTTCGTCGCCGTCGGACTGTCGACGTGGTCACCGAACGTCAACTGGTCGACAACGAGCTTGTTGTCGGCGATGAGCTTGCGATCCTCGACCTTGTACGAAGCGTCGAACGCCAGGGATCCCTTGGTGATCGCATATCCGGCGTACTTGATCGCATACGGCGACAACGGCGGCAGGTCGACGTTGCGCGCCTTTGCCGCGAGGTCGAGCGCGAGTGGCGTCGCGAACGGATTCAACGTGCCCTTGATGGAAACGGGCGCGGTTTGCTGCACCTTGGCCGCGAGATCGACGATGCCGGCCTGAGTCGGCGACATCGACGACACGCTGCCGCCGACATCGGTCAGGTCCGCCGTGTAGTTCGGCCGCACGTAGAAATCCGTGTAGCGCACATGGCCGCGCGCGAGCGTGATGCGGCCGATCGACACCGGCAGCGTTTCACCACCGGTTACCGCCGCAGGCCGCGTCGCGCTCGCGGACGCCGCACCCGTCGCCGGCGAAGCGCTGCGCGGCTTCAGCAGGCTTGCCCAATTGAGCGTCGCGTCGCGCGCGAGGATGACGCGCGCGAAATAGTCGTCGAGCGCGACACCGGCGATGTCCAGCCGGAACGGCTCGGCAACGGCGTCCACTCCGGTGAGCGCGAGGCGCTTCCAGCGCGCCAGGTCGCCGCGCGCCGGCGTATCCAGCGCGACGAAGTCGCTGACCACGACATCGCCGCTCCAGCGCGAGCGCACGCGCCTGGAATCCGCGGCGTCGGCGGACTCGGTGAACGCGAGCCGGCCAATCGCGGCGAGCGTCCCGCCGGTGACCGTGACATCGATGTACGGATCGAGGTACGGCTGCAATGGCGCCAGCGCGAGGCCATCGGCGTCGACATGCAGTCGCGCGTCGAGCGGATGCAGCGACACCGGCCCGTCGATTTTCAGCGTGCCGCCGTCGCCTTCGGCGTGCAGCGCGACATCCATGCGTGCATCGCGTGCCGTGGACACGTTGGTGGCAGTCAGCGCGACATCACGCCATTCGAACGCCACCGGCGACGCCGGCAGTGCGTCATCGATGGCGATCGCATAGTGATCGAATACGAACGCCTTGGCGGTCACCGCCCAGTCGGGTTCGGCGTGCGCGGGATCGCGGACATCCGCCCGCGACGGCGCCAGCACGCGCGCCAGGTTGACGCTGCCGTCGGGCTCGCGCCTGATTTTGAGCGCGCCTCCCCGGCTCGCCACCTTGCCGATCGCGATACTGCGCGCGGCAACGTCGACCGCTATCCCGGTCAGCGACACGCGCGGCACGCGCAGCAGCGGCGCGGCCTCGCCGTGCAACGCCAGCTTCACGTCGTCCAGCGTGGCCTCACCCGCGCTGACGGTGAAGCTTGCCGGCGCGGAAGCCGGTATCCGCGTGAAATCGCCGGCGACGCTGAGCGAGCCCGCCTGCACGTCGACGTCGAGCAGGTGCGCGTAATAGGGATGGAACCGTCGCAGCGACAGCTTGTCGATCGCCACGTGTCCGCTCGCCTCGAGCGTCGCCGGGATCAGGTCGACATCAGCGCTCGCGCTCGCGCCGAATTCGCTGGTCAGCGAAACGCGCAGGTGCGCGCGTTGCGTGTCCGCACTCGACAGGTCGGTGGCATCCATGCCGACGCCGAACGTGGCGCGATACGCGGGCCTGACGGCGTTGTCCTCGACGCGAATGACGCCATCGGTGACTGAGGCTTTCTCCACGTCGACGCGCCACCGCGCGGAAGGTCCGTCGGCGACGGCCGCCGCGAGTGCGTCGATCCACGGCTGCGTGAGGTCGAGCGTGCCGTCCGCCGCGCGTCGCACGCCGATCACCGGCCGCTCGACGTGCAGCGAATCCATCACCAGCCGGCGATGGAACACGTCCAGGCGCGCGACGTGCGCGTCGGCGCGGGGAATCGACACCGCGTCGACGCCGCCGGCGCGCCGCAGCACCAGATCGTTCAGTACTATCTCACCCGACAGCCACAGCGCGCGCGACTGCGGGTCGCCTTCGCTGAACACGAGCTTCGCGCGCGAAGTCAGCGTCCCAGAAACGACTTTCGCCCGCAGCTTGAACGGCAGGTACTCGAGATACTGTGCAAGCGCCAGCGAATCGATGTCGATGTCGAGCGACGCGTCGCGCGTCGCAGCAAACGGCGTCGTCGTTCCCGCCAGACTGAACGCGCTGCCGTTGACGCGCGCGCTGACGTGCGGTGCCACCTTGATCGTCGTCTGGTAAGCAAGGCTCGACAGGAATGGAATGCCGATGTTGAGATCACGCACCTCGTGCTTGCGCTGGCGCGGCCGGTCGTCGAAGTCGATTGCGCCGCCGTGCACTTCGATGTTGTTCAGCGAAAAGCGCGCGGGCGCCCCGCCGCGCCCGGCAAGCGCCGCATCGACCAGGTCCTGCACGCCGTAGCTGCCGTCGGTATTGCGCACGATTGCGAGCCGCGGATTGTCGATCGTCACGCGGTCGAGCACCGGCGCGCGATGCCAGATCGAGGCGAGCGACACGTCGAGTGCCAGCGTGTCGACATGCAGCAGCGGCTGCGTGCCCGCCGTTGCCGATTGCACGGTCAGGTCATCGATGCGCGCGACGAGCGTCAGCGGATTGAACGCGATACGCCCGACGCTGACGCTGCGGTGGATCTGCGCGGCCAGGTTCGTTTCGAGCAGGTGACGCAACGCCGCCGGCACGCCGAAAAACAGCGCGGCGGCGAGCACCGCCAGCGCGCCGGCGACGCACAGCGTCCAGCGCAGCGATCGATGGATAAGGGGAGACTCGACGAGTGCGGCGGCAGCCATTGCGGGCAAGCGGTGGAACGGCGGTGCGCGCGACGCTTCGGCGAAACGCGCGGGCAGGCACCGATTTTACCTCGACGATGGAAGCGCGCTCACGGCTCGGCCCACATCCGCAGCAGGTTGTGGTAGACGCCCGTCAACGCAGCGGCGTCGGGCGGCTTCGGGGCCGCGTCGCGCGTCAGCCGCATGATCGCCATGTCGAGGTCGAAAAGCAGTGCGCGCTGCGCATCGTCGCGCACCAGGCTTTGCACCCAGAACAGCGCCGCCACACGCACTCCGCGCGTCACCGGTGCGACGCGGTGCAGGCTCGACGCCGGACACAGCACGGCGTCGCCCGCGGCAAGCTTGATGCTGTGCGCACCGTACATGTCGTCGACTATCAGCTCGCCGCCATCGTATTGCGTCGGGTCGCTGAGGAACAGCGTTGCCGACAGGTCGGCACGGATGCGCATGCCCGTTGGAGCATGCAGCCGCATCGCGCTGTCCACGCTGTTGGGCGCCGCCATTCCCTCGCGGGCGCGGTTGAACAACGGCGGGAACGCGCGCGCAGGCAGCGCCGCCGACGCGAACAGCGGACTTCGCGTGAGGGCCTGCAGCACGCTGTCGCCCGCATCGCGCGCCGCCTGCGTGTCCTCGGGCACCTGCTCGTAGCTGCGCGGCTGGCCCGGCGGCTGGCCCTGCGCCGGCGTGCCGTCCATCCAGCGGGCAGCATCGATCCGCGTGCGCAGCGTGGTGACTTCTCCGGCGGTCAGGACATTGGGGATCTGCACGAGCATCGGTCGTACCTCATGTGGTGTGCCCGCGTTGGCGACCGCCAAGCTTACAAGAACCTGCCGGCGGCACGGCCGAGCGCTTATGATGCGTGGCGCAAGGCGCGCGGAGCGTCGCGCGCATCGCATTTCTTCCAATCCGCTACAGGGAGTCAACGTTGATCGAGGATCTTCGCGGCAAGGCGGTACTGATAACAGGGGCGAGCACGGGCATCGGTGCGGCGGCGGCGGTGGCATTCGCGCGCAATGGCGCACGCGTCGCCGTGCATTACAACGCGAGCCGGCAGGCGGCCGACGGCGTCGCCGCGGCAATCCGCGCAGCCGGCGGCGAGGCGGTGCTGGTCGGCGGCGACGTGACGAAGGCGGGCGAGCCTGCCGCCATCATCGCGCAGGCGCTCGCGGCGTTCGGCTGCATCGACGTGCTCGTCAACAATGCGGGGGGCCTCGTCAAGCGGACGCCGGTGACGGACTACACGGAGGACTTTCTCGGCGCGGTGATCGCGCTCAACGTCACGCAGGTGGCGCTGTTCGTCCGCGAGGCCGCCATCGTGATGAAAAAACAGGGCAAGGGCAACATCATCAACGTGAGCTCGATCGCCGCGCGCAGCGGCGGCGGCCCGGGCTCGGTGATCTACGCTGCAGCCAAGGGCTTCGTGTCCACCGCCACGCACGGATGGGCCAGGGAACTGATCAAGGACAACATCCGCGTCAACGCACTGTCGCCCGGTGTGATCGTGACGCCATTCCACGATCGCTATTCGACGCCGGAAATGCTCGCGACAATGCAGGCCAGCGTGCCGATGAATCGGCTGGGCAAAGCGGAAGAATGCGCGGGAACGCTGCTGTATCTCGCATCCGATGCGATGAGCAGCTACGTGACCGGGCAGGTGATCGAGGTCAACGGCGGCCAGATGATGCCGTAATGCGCACGGCGCGCGGTTTG
>DATCFA010000208.1:0-2805 GCA_036509805.1 Casimicrobiaceae bacterium | reverse complement strand
GACGCGGCGCGCGAGCTCGCGCGACTGGTCACGACATGGTCGAAGAACTTGCAGTCGCACGCCGTCCGGTACATTGTCTGCACCGGTGGCGGTGGCGGCATCATGGAGGCCGCCAATCGCGGCGCGTCCGACGCCGGCGGCAAGACGATCGGCCTCAACATCGGACTGCCGCACGAGCAGCGGCCCAACCCGTACATCACGCGCGAGCTGACGTTCGAGTTCCACTATTTCTTCATGCGCAAGCTGTGGTTCGCGTACATGGCGCGAGCGCTGGTGGTGTTTCCTGGCGGTTTCGGCACGCTCGACGAGATGACCGAGATCCTGACACTGATGCAGACGCGCAAGATCGACCGCAAGATTCCGGTGCTGCTGTACGGATCGAGCTACTGGAACGAGATCATCAACTTCGAAGCGCTGGTTCGCCACGGCGTGATCGACCGCGACGATCTTTCGCTGTTCCGCTTCGCCGACGATCCTGCGACGGCGCTCGCCATGCTGCAGGCGGGGATCACCAGCGACAGGGAGGAGACGACGCCGTCGATGGCGCATACGAAGGTGCCACCCCGCTGACGACGCCGGATTCACGGCTGCGCGACTTCGCAGGCACGCTTCCGCGGCCAGCTTGCGGGAACGATGGTGCCCGCGAACGCGGAACGCTACTCGGCGTCGGCGCGCATCGCCGTCGCGACGAAGCCGCGCGATACGTTGTCGCCGTCGCTACGGCGCAGCGACCAGAATGTCAGCGACGACGCGATCGTCAGCAGGCCGAGCGTGAGAAACGCGTGGTGCAGCGCGCTCGCGACCGCGTGCTGGTCTGATTGCGACAGGTGACCCAGGAACCAGCCGACGATCAACGAGCCCAATGCCAACCCGAAGCCGAGCGACATCTGCTGCATCGTGCTCGCGATGGAGCTCGCCATGCTCGAATCGTGCGCCTCGATGTCGGCGAACGCCATCGAGTTGATGCTCGAGAACTGCAACGAGTTGAAGAACCCCTGCGCGAGGCCGAGACCGACGATCAGCACGATCGGCGTCGCCGGCGTGACCAGCGCGAACAGCGCGATCGTGATGCCGGTGAGCACGGTGTTGACGATCAGCACCTGGCGGAAACCATAGCGGCGCAGCACGTGCGTCGCGAAGACCTTCATGCCCATTGCGGCGACCGCCGCGGGAATCATCAGCAAGCCCGATTCCCACGCCGGCAATCCGAGGCCGAGCTGGAACAGCAGCGGCAACAGGAACGGCAGGCCGCCGACGCCGAGGCGAGTTACGGCGCCGCCCACCACGGACACGCGAAACGTGCGCAGGCGCAACAGCCCGAGGCGCAGCAGCGGATGCGCATTTTCGCGTGCGTGCCAGGCGAATGCCGCGAGCAGCGACAGCGAGATCAGCAGCAGGATCGCGCCCGACGTCGCATCGATCGTGTGCTCGCCGAACACTTCCAGCAGCCACGACAGCAGTGCGGCGCCCGAACCGAACAGCGCAAGGCCGATCACGTCGAACGGGCGCTTCGTCTGCGCGCGGTAGTCCGGCATGTAGTGGTGGATCAGGTACAGCGCTGCAATGCCCACGGGTACGTTGACGAAGAAGATCTCGCGCCACGACATCCAGTTGACGATCAGGCCACCGACCGTCGGCCCCAGCATCGGCCCGATCAGCGCCGGAATGATGACGAAATTCTGCGCGCGCAAGAGCTCCGACTTGGGAAACGTCTGCACGATCGCGAGCCGGCCCACTGGCGTCATCATCGCCGCGCCAACGCCCTGCAGCACGCGCGTGGCCACCAGCATCTGCGCGCTGACCGCGAGACCGCAGAGGATGGATGCCGCGGTGAATATCGCCACGGCGACGAAAAACACGCGTCGCGAGCCGAACTGGTCGGCCATCCAGCCGCTCGCCGGAATGCACACGGCCAGGCTGATCACGTAGCTCGTCACCACCGCCTTGAGGCTCAATGGCGTCACGCGCAGGCTTTCGGCGATTGCGGGGACGGCAGTGTTGATGATCGTCGAGTCGAGCTGCTCCATGAAGAGCGCGGTGGCCACGACCCACGGCAGGTAGCGCTTGATCGTTGCGAGGTTCATCGGCGCGAGCGCATTGCTGTGACCGCGCGCGTCTAGCGGCGGCCGGGTCCGAGCGGCCCGGCGCCGCGCATCAGCGCGACGACCCCGGGTTTTGCATGCGGCGCGGTGACCGAGGCGCGCAATTCGACGGTGGCGCCGAGCGCCACCGTCTGCGGCGCCTGGTCGCTGCCATTGATCCGTTGCAGCAGCAAGTCCCACGCGGCGTGCGCCATCGCGCGTGCCAGCTGGCGCACGACCGACAGCCGCGGACGCACCAGCGTCGACCATTCCGGGTCGTCGAACGCGAGCACCGACACGTCCTCGGGGCAGCGCACACCGCGCTCGGCGAGATAGCCCAGTACGATGTATGCCTGGTGGCTGTTGCTGACCACCCATGCGGTGGCATGCGGCGGCTGCTGGAGCTCGCGCGCCAATTCATCGCGCAGGAATCCGGTATCGTCGTGATGCTCGATCGTGCGGAACGACGCATGCGGCGATTTCGCGCATACGGCGGCAAGGGCCTGCAGCCGATGGCGCGTTGCCAGGCGACCTTGCGAGTGACAGACGAACAGCAGGCGTCGATGACCGAGCGCGACCAGCCGCTCGGTGACTTCGCGCATGCCGGCGCGGTTGTCGAGCGTCACCTGATCGAAGCGCCGGTCGGCGATCGGTCGGTCGACGATGACCAGCGGGACGTTTTTGCGCGCAGCCATCTCCAGCGCGTTCGCCGGGCTGAGGCTCG
>DATCFA010000207.1:0-3289 GCA_036509805.1 Casimicrobiaceae bacterium | reverse complement strand
CGCGAGAACGCCGGGCGCAAGCTCGCGTCGATCGACAGCGTGCAGGCGATGCTGGCCGAGGCGGCGATGCAGATCGACATCGGCCGCCTGCTGACCTTGCGCGCGGCCGAAGCCCTCGACCGCGGCGAATTCGCGCGCCGCGAGATCTCGATGGCGAAGGTGGTCGTCGCCGATGCGTTGCAGCGCGCCGCCGACACCGGCATCCAGCTATGCGGCGCGCGTGGGTATTCGACCGACACGTCGCTCGAGTGGATCTACCGCTATGCGCGCCAGGCGCGCCTGGTCGACGGCGCCTCCGAGGTGCACCGCGGCGTCATCGCGCGCGCGCTGCTCGACGACGCCGACGCGTTCTGGTCGTGGCCGGTGGACGGCGCGCCGTGAGGGCCGCAGCCGACTGACGCATCGCCGACGCGCTGCGCCGCACGATCTCGGGCTACCGCAGCGTGGCCGCGAGTGCCGCCGCCGCGCGGTTGCCGCTGCGCACCGCCGCTTCGAGCGTCGCCGGGAATTCGGCGTCCGTGTAGTCGCCGGCGAGCGCGACGCCGGGCATCAGCATTCCCGCCTGCGGCCGCTGCGCCTGCGGCGTGCAGGCGTAGGTCGCGCGTTTTTCCTCGATCACCTGCGACCACGCGAGCGCCGGCCACGTCGCGCGGGCGCAGCGCAGCTGGGTGTCGACCGCCGCTGCCAGCACATTGTGGGCCAGCGCGTCGTGGGGTCCATGCGCCGACAGCACGACGGCGACGACCATCGCCAGCCGCGGTGCCGCGGCACCCGCGCTGGCGACGACATCGGGGCGGTCGAACAGCCACTGCCCGGGATGGTCGTCGAGGCGGATCAGCGCCTGTGGCAGCTCGACGCGTTGCGCGTACCCCAGGTAGACGGTGGTGATCGGCTCCCACGCGAGCCGGGCGACCTGATCGAGCGCGGCGCCTAGCGTGCGCTCGCGTGCCACCAGCGGCAGCGCGAATGCGCGCGCGAGCTGGTGCGGCGCGACGGCGACCAGCACGGCTGCGTATTCGCGTGTCGACGCATGCACGTCGATGGCGACGCGCCCGGGATGGGCATCGGCGATGCACGCGGTTGCCTGCCACTCGACGCGTTGCTGCCGCGCCGACAGCCATCGCGCCGCGGCATCGGCGACGAGCGTCCCCAAGTCGGTCGTGACGTGCATGACGTCCGCGCCGTAAGCGCCTTCGTCGAACGCCGCGCGCAGCACGTTCGCGAACACTTGCGCCGACGCATCGGCAGGCGGCGTGTTGAGCGCCGCGAGGCACAGCGGGTGCAGCAGCTTGGTAGCGGCGGCGGCGGGCAGCGTCGCCGTCAGCTCGCCGACGGTCTGCCGCGGATCGCAACGATAGCGCGCGCGCCTGAGCTTTACAAACCAGCGCAACGTGGCCACGCGCTCGGCGCGCGTGAGTCCGCGTGCGCCGAGGATTGCGAACAATAGGTGGAACGGCGCGGGCAGCCGGTGCGCGCGCAGCGCGAATGCATCGACCTGGTGGCTTGCGAATGGCTCAATCGCCAGCGGACGCCATTGCGCGGGCACGCGTTCGTGCAGCCGCGCCAACAGCCGGCGCACCTCGGCGTAGGCGCCCAGCACCAGGTGCTGACCGTTGTCGAGCGTGTAGCCGTGACGCGCGACGCGCCGCGCGCGCCCGCCCAGTTGCGCGGCGGCTTCGAGCAGCTCGACGCTGAATCCTGCGTCGGTGAGCGCGACGGCAGCCGCGCAGCCGGCCCAGCCGCCACCGATGACGGCTATCCGCGGTGCGCTCACGCGCTCATCGCGCGCGCCATGCGATCCACAGCTTGCGCAGCGGTGTCAGCGCGATCCTGCGATCGAGCACGCGATAGCCATCGCGCGCGATCTCGTCGAGCAACGTCCGGTAGATCGCGGCCATTGCGACGCCGGCGCGCTGGCGCTTGCGGTCGACCGCAGGCAGCTGCGCCAGCGCGCGCTCGAACCACTCGATCGTGCGCGCGACCTCGAACGCCATCAGGTCATGGAACCCGCCGCCGGCGTCACCGCGCAGGATGGCCGCGGGCGCGACGCCGAAGCGTGCGAGATCGTCCAGCGGCAGGTACAGGCGGCCGCGGCGCGCGTCCTCGCCGACATCGCGCACGATATTGGTCAGCTGGAACGCGACGCCAAGGTCGTGTGCGTAGCCTGGCGTCGCCGGATCGTCGTAGCCGAAGATGCGCGCCGACAGCATGCCGACGACGCCGGCGACCTTGTGGCAGTACGCGAGCAGCGCGTCGAAGTCCGCGTAGCGCGCCTGCCCGAGGTCCATCTGCATGCCGTCGATGATTTCCTGCAGCTCGGGCTGCGGCAGCGCGTATTCGACGACGACCGGGGCGAGCGCCAGCGCCACCGGATGCTGCGGGCTGCCGGCGTAGGCGCGCGCGATTTCCTGCCGCCACCATGCGAGTTTCATTTGCGCGACGCCCGGTTCCTGGACGCCGTCGACGACATCGTCGACTTCGCGACAGAACGCGTAGAGCGCGGTGATCGCGCGCCGCCGCGGCGGCGGCAGCAGGCGGAAGCTGTAATAGAACGACGACCCGCTCTGCGCGGCCTTGTTCTCGCAGTAGGCGTCGGGCGTCATGCGGCGGGGACCAGCGCGCGTGCGCCCACGCGCAGCCAGTCGAGGCGTGTCAACACCGGACGGCGGCGAAACACGTCGCCGCCGGCGGCATCGATGCGCGCGAGGATGCGCCGGCCGCCGGCGATCACCGCGGCGAGCTCGAGCCCCTGCCGCCACGGCAGCGCGCGCGGCAGCGCACGTCCCTGCGCGAATCGCGCACGCGTGTCGTCGGTGAGCGAGCGCATCAGCGCGCGCCAGCGCTCGTCGGCGCGGCCTTCGCCGATCGCCGACTCGTCGACGCCGAAGCGCGCGAGGTGTTCACGCGGGATGTACACGCGTCCGATCCGCCAGTCGACGGCGACGTCCTGCCAGAAATTGGTGAGCTGCAGCGCCGTGCAGATCGCGTCGCCGGCGGCGATGTTGGCGGGCGAGTCCACGCCGTAGAGCGCGAGCAGCGTACGCCCGACCGGATTGGCCGAACGCGCGCAATACGCATCGAGGTCGGATTGCGTCGCGTAGCGCTTTGTCGTCACGTCCTGGCGGAACGCGCTGATGAGGTCGTGCAATGGCGCGATCGGCAGCGCGTGCCGGCGGATCGCCGCCGCGAGCGCAGCGAACGGCGCGTCGCCGGGCGTCGCGCCCGCGGCAATGTCGCGCAGCCGCGCGTCGAAACGCGCCAGCGCGTCGAGCCGCACCGCGGGTGCTGC
>DATCFA010000206.1:0-2002 GCA_036509805.1 Casimicrobiaceae bacterium | reverse complement strand
CGAATTGCGCAATAATATGTGCCTGGAATCGCTATTTACGTCACGCAAGGCAAAGACCATGATCGATGCCGGGGATGTCGCGACCGCAACGCGTGACCTCGTTATTCCCGCGCGAGCGGGAAACCGCGGCGCGTGCCCTCGTCATTCCCGCGAAAGCGGGAATCCAGCGTGTTGCACGAACGCCACTGGGTTCCCGCTTTCGCGGGAATGACGGCAAGTTGTTGGTTGCCGCGTTCGCAAGTTGTTCGGTCGAACCCGTCCGCCCCACACGGAGAAATTTCGATGAAGCTCTACTACTCGCCCGGCGCCTGCTCGATGTCGCCGCATATCGTGCTCGCCGAATCAGGCGTCACCGCGGACCTGGTCAAGGTCAGCCTGCAGTCGCACAAGCTCGAGGACGGCACCGACTATTACTCGGTCAACTCCAAGGGCGCCGTCCCTGCGCTGCAACTCGACGATGGCTCGCTGCTGACCGAAGGTCCGGTGATCCTCCAGTACATCGCGGACAAGGTTCCGGCCTCCGGCCTGGCGCCCGCCGCCGGCACGCTGGCGCGCTACCGGTTGCAGGAATGGCTCAACTACCTGACCTCCGAAGTGCACAAATCGCTCAGCCTCCTGTTCGACAAGTCGATCAGCGACGATTTTCGCAAGGCGGTCATCGTCAAGGTCGGCAAGCGCATCGACTGGATCGCCCGGCAACTGGGCAGCAAGCCGTACCTGATGGGCGACACGTTCAGCGTCGCCGACGCGTATCTGTTCACACTGCTGACGTGGCACGACTGGCTGAAGCTCGACATCGCGCCGCTGCAGGCCTATTTCGACCGCGTCAAGGCGCGCCCCAAGGTTGCGGAAGTGCTGAAGGCCGAAGGCCGCGACAAATAGGCGTGCCGATGATCGCGCTGCCCACGCTGTTTGTTTCGCACGGCTCGCCGATGCACGCGCTCGACGCCGGCCCGGCCGGCGCCGCGTGGGCGGCGCTCGCGCAAAAGCTGCCGAAGCCGCGCGCGATCGTCATCGCATCGGCGCACTGGGACACGGCGGTACCGATGCTCACCGGCGCGAGCCGGCTTTCGACCATCCACGACTTCAGCGGATTTCCGGCGCCGCTCTACGCGCTGCGCTACGACGCGCCCGGTGCGCCCGCGCTGGCGCAGCGCGCGGTCGCGCTTTTGAAGGACGCGGGCATGGCGGCCGGCATCGACGGCTCGCGCGGGCTCGACCATGGCGCGTGGGTGCCGCTGCGCTTCATGTGTCCGCAGGCCGACATTCCGGTGTTGCAGGTGTCGGTGCAGACGGCGCGCGGTGTCGAGCATCACTGGCAGCTCGGGCGCGCGTTGGCGCCACTGGCGGCCGATGGCGTGTTGATCATCGGCTCTGGTCATGCGACGCACAACCTGGGCGACTGGCGCCCTGCGGGAAGTGCTGCGCTCGCCTACGCGGGACGCTTCGCCGACTGGCTCGCGGAGCGTATCGCCGAGGGCGACCATGCCGCCGTCGCCGATTACCGCGATGCGCAGCCGGACGGCGCGCGCGCGCACCCGAGCGAAGAGCATTTCGTGCCGCTGCTGTTCGCGTGGGGCGCCGCCGCCGATGGCGCGCGCGCCGAGCGCTTCCACAAGGGTGTCGAAGGCGCGGCGCTGGCGATGGACGCGTATGCGTTCTGGCCGGCGGACAATCGCGGCACAAACGGCTAGGCTTCACGCGATGGCCAGCAGCGACAGCGTCGAAGTCGTCCACAATCCGTCGCGCAACCGGTTCGAAGCGACGGTCGACGGCCAACTGTGCCGCCTCGAATACCGGATGCACGACGGCGTGATGAATATTCAACACACCGAGGTGCCCGCGGCGCTGGGCGGACGCGGCCTCGCCGGCATGCTGGTGGCGGCCGCCCTCGCCTACGCGCGCGCCAATGCGCTTAAGGTGATGACGACGTGCTCGTACGCGCGCGCATGGATGAATCGCCACCCGGAATCGCTCGACCTGCTCGCTACGCCTTGAGCCC
>DATCFA010000205.1:0-3239 GCA_036509805.1 Casimicrobiaceae bacterium | reverse complement strand
ACCAGCAGCCGCTGCAGCGCGCGGATACGTTCGTCGAACGACGACAGCGCCATCAGTCGCGCCTGGATCGGCTCCCAGGCGTCGACCGGATAGACGAGCAGGCAGCGGCTGGGGTCGGCGGTGATGACGATGCGCCCGCTGCCATTAGCCAAGGCCGCGCGGTTGCGCGACGGCACGGCGAGACGACCCTTGGCGTCGAGCGCAAGACGGGCGATGCCGCGGAACATCGGCAACCCGTCACGTCCGTCCGCATCCGCGCCGCTGCCGGTCCTGTGCTCTGCCACCTGCGTGTCCCTCCCTCGCGCCCGGATCGGGTGGAAGTGGTTACGGACCGGACATCGGAAAATCGCGGATCGCGATGCCGGTGCTGTTTCCCCCCACTTTCACCCACTTTTTACCACCTGGACGCGACTATACGCGCGACGCTGCGATCGGGTCAACTATTTCTTTTTGCGAACAAGGACTTACGACTAAAATCCAACAGATTTTCTTTTCCTTGTAAAAATAGTAACTTAGAGAGTATTTCGAAGGTGTTGTGAGAGACACGGGACCGGAAAGCGAACGTTTGTTCGAAACGCGAAGGGCCGATGCGAATAAGCGCCGTAGCGGCGGTTCCCATGCACCTGCGGCTACTATGCCGGTTGCATGAAACTGCGAGTTTGGCGACTTTGTTTGACGGCCGGCTCGGCACCTCTCCCGCCCGGTGCGCGGCAGCACCTGCGCGGCGTGTGGCCGATGCTGGTGCGACGCGCGTTTCGTCATCTTTGCTACGCGTTTTGAATGGAATGTGCGAAACTCGCGCTCGTTGCTCGTACCCCGGGAGTCGAACATGCGCCGCGCTGCCTGCCTCATTGCCGTCACCGCACTGTTGTGCGGATGCGCAACATCGGATCGCTTTTCCTACGGACGCCAGGATCCGTTCATCTGGTTCCTGAGCGGAATGCCCGCGCCGTATGATCTCAACTATCAGCAGGACCCGGTGCCGGACCTTCCGGTGCTCAATCCGCCCGAATACACGCCGGCTGCGCCGCTGCAGCCACTCGACTATCCACGCGGCTGGAATCCGGACCATCCGCCACTGATGCCACCGGATGCAGCCACACCTTCCGCAGCACCCGACGCCAGCGCCGGCGAGGCGCCAGAACCCGCAAACTGCGGTGGCGTCTGCGAACCGCTCGCGCCGCAGGGCGGCGCTGCCGGCGATCGCGATGCTGGTGCTGGCGACACTGCACGCGAGCCCGTCGCACAGCGCTGACACAGAGGCGCCGGCGGCGCCCGCTTCCGCCACCCGTTCTCCGCTCGTACTTCCCGCCAACCGCGATGGCGGCTTCCGCTATCGCGTGCGCGTCGATGCGCCGTCCGCGCTGCGGCCGCTGATCGAGTCCAACGTCGGCCTCGTGCGCTGGCAGGACTTCGAAGACATGACACCGCCGCTGTTCGACCGGCTCGCGCGCGACGCGATCGGCGAGGCGCGCGACGCGGCGGCCGCGCTCGGATGGTTCGGCGCGCGGGTGGAGATCAGCGTCGACGCGCACGCACAGCCGGCCAGCGTCGTGCTGACGCTGACGCCGGGCGAGCCGACGCGCGTCCGCGGTGTCGACGTGCACGTCGACGGCGTCGCCGCGACCGACACTCCCGTCGGCACGGCCGCCATCGCGCAACTGCAGGGCGACTGGCGATTGCCGCAAGGCGATGTGTTCACGCAGTCGCGCTGGACGCTGGCCAAGAACACCGCGGTCTCGCAGCTTGCCGCCGCCGGCTATGCGTCGGCGAAGATCGCCGCCAGCGAGGCGTCGATCGATGCCGATGCGCTCGCAGCCGACCTCACCGTGACGCTCGACAGCGGTCCGCTGTTTCACGTCGGCGACCTGCGCATCCACGGGCTCAAGCGCTACCCGCCGGATCTCATCCTCAACTTCAGCACGATCGGCAAGGGCGATCGCTACGACCAGCAGGCACTCGACCAGTTCGTCCGCCGGTTGAACGCCACCGGCTATTTCGCCAGCGTGCAGGCGACGGTCGACCCCGACCCTGCGAACGCCGTCGCGGCGCCGGTCGACATCACGGTGATCGAAGCGCCGACCAAGCGCCTCGACACCGGCATCGGCTACTCGACCGACACGCGCTTTCGCGCCAACCTCGACTGGCGCGACGTGGACGTCGACGCGCACGGCCGCCAGCTCGCCATCGACGCGCGCCTCGAGCAGAAACTGTCCAGCGTGTCGACGCGGCTGACCGCGCCGCCGAACGCCGCCGGCTGGAGCGACAGCGTCAGCGCCGAGCTCGAGCACACCGACATCGAGAACCTGGTCACCGGCACGGTGATCGCCGGCGTGCGCCGGCAAGGCATCGACGAGCGCGACAACTGGAACTTCGGCGCAGCCTTCTATTTCGACCAGCAGTTGCCGCAGCGCGCGGACAACATCACGTCGCACGCGCTGTTCGTCGACACGATCCGCACGTGGCGGCGCACCGACGACCTGGTCGCGCCGACGCGCGGCTACAACGTCGCGCTGCAAGTGGGCGCCGGCATCCCCGGCGTGTCGAGTCGCGGCTTCGGCCGCGTCGTCGCGCAATTCGCCGCGTGGCATCCGCTCACGCGCGACTTGACGCTGTCGATGCGCGCCGAGGCCGGCGCGGTGATCGCGCAATCGCGCGTGGGTGTGCCGTCGACGCTGCTGTTTCGCACCGGTGGCGACACCACGGTGCGCGGCTATGCGTTCCAGAGCCTCGGCGTCAAGGACGGCGATGCCATCGTGCCCGGCCGCTACTACGCGATGGCGAACGCCGAAGTGACGAAGTGGCTGAGCGACAGCGTCGGCATCGCGACATTCGTCGATGCCGGCAACGCGGTCGACGTGCCCGCCGACCTGCGGCATCTGGCACTCGGCTATGGCATCGGCGGCCGCCTGCGCACGCCGATCGGACCGTTCCGCCTCGACCTGGCCTACGGGCACGACGTGCACCAGCTACGCATCCACTTTTCGGTGGGGCTCGCATTTTGACTGACGACGCGCGCGCGCCGCCCCCCGCGCGACGCCGGGCACACGCCGCGGCGCGTGCTCTCTTGTGGACGGCGCTGGGATTGATCGTCCTCTGCATCGCGCTGGTCGCGGGCGTCGCCTGGTTCGCGAGCTCCGGCAGCGGGCTGCCGTATGCGATCGACCAGGTCAGGCGGCTCACCGGCGGCAAGCTCGAGATCGAGGGTGCGCACGGCTCGCTGCTGTCGAAGCTCGAGA
>DATCFA010000204.1:0-2920 GCA_036509805.1 Casimicrobiaceae bacterium | reverse complement strand
GTCGGCGGCGATCTGCGGCTTCGTCGCGTATGCGGCGGCCGCGCACGTCAGCGGCGCCGCTGCGCTGCCGTTCATCTGCATCGCCCTCGCGTGCCTGCCGTTCCTGGTTGTCAACGCACCACCGGCGCGGATGTTCATGGGGGATGTCGGCGCCGTGCCGCTGGGCTTCGCCGCGGCGGCGCTCGGCATCGCCGGCGTGCTTGCCGGCGCGTGGCCCGCGTGGCTGCCGCTGCTGGCGTTCGTTACGCTGATACTCGACGCCACGCTGACGCTGGCGGCGCGCGCGCTGCGCGGCGAGCGCGTATGGCAGGCGCACAAGCTGCACTATTACCAGCGGCTCAACCAGTTGGGCGCCGGCCACCGCGGCACGCTCGTCGTGTACGCATCGCTGGCGTTCGCGACATCGGCGACGGCGCTCGTGTGCGTTGTCGTCGCGCCCCGACAGGGATGGCGCGCGCTCGCCGGATGGATGGTGATACTCGTGCTGCTGTTCGCCGCAATTGACTATCATTGGAAGCGGCGCGAACCCACTCCATGACCCATCGATTCAACTGGCGCACTTCCCTCGCGTTCCTGCACGACGTGATCGCGGCCGCGCTCGCGTGGGCGGCGATCTGGTGGCTGCGCTTCAGCTTCGACCTGCCCGAGGTGTTCGCCAACGACATGTTGCGCTCGATGGCGTGGGTGGTGCCGATGCAGGCGCTGATATTCCTGGGCTTCGGCCTGTATCGCGGATTGTGGCGATTCGCCAGCACCGTCGACCTGCAGCGGATTTTCTTCGCCGCCGGCTTGGGCGCGCTGCTGGTGCCGCTGATGCTGGTGATGCTGCAGATGCAGGCGCTCGTGCCGCGCAGCGTCGTCGTGCTGTATCCGGTCGTGCTGATTTTCCTGATGGCCGGCGACCGCTTCGCCTATCGCGTATGGAAGGAGCATCGGCTGTACAGCCCGCTCGCAGCACTCGGCGAACCGGTGCTGGTCGCCGGTGCCGGCGAGGCCGGCGCGCAACTGACGAAGCAGCTCGCGCGCAGTCGCCAGTGGCGTGTCGTCGGGCTGCTCGACGACGACGCGTCGAAGCACGGTCGCCAGTTGCGCGGCGTCAAGGTGCTGGGTGCCATCGCGGAATTGCCGGTGTGGGTCAAGCGCTATGGTGTGCGCAAGGTGATCATCGCGCTGCCGTCGGCCTCGCACGTCGTGCGCCGCCGCGTCGCCGAATTGTGCGCGGCGCAAGGCGTCGAGGCGCTGACGGTGCCGTCGTACGAGGATCTGATCTCCAAGCGCTCGCTGCTGACGACCATCCGCAACGTCGAGCTCGACGACCTGCTCGGTCGCGACCCGGTGGTGCTCGACACCGCGGGCCTGGGCGAATGGCTGGGCAACCGCGTCGTCATGATTACCGGCGCCGGCGGATCGATCGGCGCCGAGCTGTGCCGCCACGTCGCGCGCTTCCGGCCGGCGCGGCTCGTGCTGTTCGACATCTCCGAGGCGGCGCTCTACGAAATCCGCACGGCGCTGGCCGACGCGTTCTCGCAGTTGCCGGTGGCGAGCATCGTCGGCGACGTCAAGCACAAGGCGCGCGTCGAGCAGGTGATCGCGCGCGAGCGCCCGCACGTGATCGTCCACGCGGCGGCGTACAAGCACGTGCCGCTGATGGAAGAGGACAACGCGTTCCAGGCGGTGTGCAACAACAGCTATGGCACGTGGGTGATGGCGCGCGCGGCGGTGGCTGCCGAGGTCGAGAAGTTCGTGCTGGTGTCGACCGACAAGGCGGTCAACCCGACGTCGGTGATGGGTGCGTCGAAGCGCCTCGCCGAAATCGCCTGCCAGGGGCTGAAAGGCCATCCGACGGCGTTCGTCATGGTGCGCTTCGGCAACGTGTTCGGCAGCGCCGGCAGCGTGATCCCGCGCTTTCGCGAGCAGATCGCGCGCGGCGGGCCGGTGACCGTCACGCATCCCGAAATCACGCGTTACTTCATGTCGATTTCCGAGGCGACGCAGCTTCTGCTGCAGGCGGGACTGATGGGCAAGGACGGCGAGATCCTCGTGCTCGACATGGGCGACCCGGTGCGCATCCTCGATCTCGCGCGCGACATGCTGCGCCTGTCCGGCGCCGATCCCGATCGCGTGCCGATCGTCTTTACCGGGCTGCGCCCCGGCGAGAAGCTGTACGAGGAAGTGCTGGCCGACGAGGAGGCGACGCTGCCCACACCGCATCCGCGGCTGCGCATCGCGCAGGCGCGCGGCGCGCATACCGACGCGATCGGGCAGATGGTCGCGTGGGTGGAGCGCGACCGCGCGGCCGACGATGCCGAAGTGCGCGCACGCCTTGCGGCATGGATTCCCGAATACGCGCCGCCGGCCGGCGCACCCGTGCAGCCGATTCCCGGCGCGGCATACGGGGCGGCTGCCGAGCCGCTGCCGATACGGCTTGCGAAGCGCGGTTGAGTCGTCGTCGGCGCGCAGGTGGCACTCAGTTGGCACTCAGTTGGCACTCAGGCGACGAAATTGAACCAGCCGGTGATGATGTATTTGTGCTGCGACGGCGAAACCACGCCGACGTGCGTGTGCGTGAAGTCCGTCGGCCAGATCAGCGTGCGACCCTTGCGCGCGTCGTACGTGACGTCCTGGTAGACGAAGCGTGTACCGCCGCCGTCCTCCACGTCATTCAGGAACGTCATCCATACGAGCATCCGGGTGGTTGTCGCGAGCCCGGTGCGCTCGAAGTGCTCGAGCTTGAAACCGCCGCCGGGCCGGTAGTGCTGGATCGCCGGGGATTCAGTGACCCCGAATCGTCCGGCCTTCGCGAGGATCGGATGCTCGCCCAGGTACCGGTCGACGCATCGTTGCAGTTCCGCGTAATACCGCCGGACGTCGTATTGGTCGTGCAGCGCGTCGGGCACCGCCGATAGCGTGAGGTCGAATG
>DATCFA010000203.1:0-2744 GCA_036509805.1 Casimicrobiaceae bacterium | reverse complement strand
CCTGCGGATACCCACCCGTCGATTGTCTATCCAGCGGCCGTTCTTGCCTCGAGCCAGTCGCCGGCCGCAAGACCGCTGCTTGACTATCTCAAGTCCGACGCCGCGAAAGGGGCCTGGGAGAAATACGGATTCGGGTCGGTGCGCTAGGCAATGCACGGCCTCAGCAGCGAAGAGGTCGGGATCATCCTGCTGAGCTTGCGGGTCGCGACGTTCAGCGTCCTGTGCAGCCTTCCCTTCGCCATCATTGCCGCCCACGTGCTGGCGCGCAGCCGCTTTCCGGGCAAGACGCTGGTCGACGCGATCATTCATCTTCCGTTGGTGTTGCCGCCCGTTGTGGTCGGATTTGCGCTGCTGTTGCTGTTCGGCAGGCACGGCCCGATCGGCAGCCTGCTCGACCGCTGGTTCGGCATCGTGTTCGCGTTCCGCTGGACCGGCGCGGCGCTCGCGTCTGCGGTGATGGGATTTCCGCTGATGGTGCGCGCCATCCGCCTTTCAATCGACGCCATCGACACGCGCCTCGAGACGGCGGCGCGGACGCTCGGGGCCTCGCGCGCGTGGGTGTTCGCGTCGATCACTTTGCCACTCGCGTTGCCGGGCATCATCACCGGTGTGCTGCTTTCGTTCGCTCGTGGCCTGGGTGAATTCGGCGCGACGATCACGTTCGTGTCCAACATTCCGGGCGAGACCGAAACGCTTCCGTTGGCGATCTACACGTTCACGCAAGTTCCGGGCGCCGACGCGCAGGCGTTGCGGTTGAGCTTTATCGCCGTGATCCTGTCGATCCTGGCGCTGATGGCATCCGAGTGGCTAACTCCGCGACGCAAGCACAGGACAGCCGATGATCGACATTGACATCGAGCAGATGCTCGGTGACTTCGCGCTGCAGGTGAAGTTCTGCGTCGATGCGCCGGTGGTCGGCGTGTTCGGACGCTCGGGCGCCGGCAAGAGCAGCCTGATCAATGCCATCGCCGGTGTGATCCGGCCGCGGCGCGGACACATGCGTGTCAACGGGGTCACCTTGTTCGACCGCGCGAGCGGCGTCGATCTTTCACCACCGCGACGGCGTGTGGGCTACGTGTTCCAGGACGCGCTGCTGTTTCCGCATCTGTCGGTGAACGCCAACCTGATGTACGGCCATCGTCTGAGCCCCGCAAGCGCGCACTACATCGAGCCCGCGCGCGTTATTGAGGTGCTCGGCATCGGCGCGTTGCTGCAGCGCAGGCCCGACACGCTGTCCGGCGGCGAAAGGCAACGCGTCGCCATCGGACGCGCTCTGCTGGCGCAGCCGCGAGTGCTGTTGCTCGACGAGCCGCTGGCGTCGCTCGACCAGGCGCGCAAGAACGAGATCCTCGACTATATCGAGCGGCTGCGTGACGAGTTCCACATTCCGATCGTTTACGTCAGTCATTCGATCGCGGAAATCACGCGACTGGCCGATGCGGTCGTCGTCATCGCCGATGGCAAGTGCCTCGCCGTCGGCGATGTCGACACGATCATGGGCCGGCTCGACATCGAGCCGATCGCGGGTAACGCCGACCGCGGAGCGATCATCGAAACCACCGTGGTCGCGCATGATGGCGTCGACCAGTTGACCACGCTGGGCTTTGTCGGCGGCGAGCTCATCGTGCCGCGCCTCGACGCGGCGATCGGCAAGCGCGTGCGAGCGCATATCCGTGCGCGCGACGTGTCGCTGGCCGTGCAGCGCCCGGTCGGCATCAGCATCCTCAACATCCTGTGCGGGCGTGTGACCGCGATTCGCGAGGAAGGTGGCGCAGTCGTCGATGTGCAACTGGCGATCGGCGATGCGACGCTGGTCGCGCGCATCACGCAGCGCTCGCTCGCGCAGCTCGGCATTCGCGAGCAGCAGGATGTTCACGCGCTGGTCAAGTCAGTGTCGTTCGACCGGCTCGGCACCGGTTACGCGTGAGCGCCTGTCGGTATCCGTCTCGATGAAGCCCGATATCCGGTTTCACATACGCGCAGCAAAGCAAGGCGCGGCACTCGCCATCGGGCCGGGGAAGATTGCGCTGCTGGAGGCGATTGCGACGACGGGTTCGATAACGTCGGCGGCGAAGATGTTGAAAATGTCGTATCGCCGAGCGTGGATGCTGGTCGACGAAACCAATCGCTGTCTCCTCGCACCCGCGGTATATACGGAGACCGGCGGCAAACGCGGCGGAGGCACGTTGCTCACGCCCGCGGGCGTCGCGCTGGTGCAGCGCTATCGCAAACTCGAGCGCCGGACGCGAACGGGCGTGACCAACGAGCTGATGCCGTTACTGCGCTCCGCTACAGCGAAAGGCGGGACGCGAACGTGACGGTGACTCAGTGGAAGTCGTGAATGCGTGGTGGGGCCGTGCGGGCGGCGTGGTTCAAACCAATCGTACGATCTTGCGTTTCCGCCAGAACAACAAATAGTACGCAGCCTGCAGCGCCAGCATCGCGACGAACGCGATCGGATAGGCCATCCACACGCCTTGCAATCCGAAATGGCCCGCCAATGTGTAGGCCGCCGGGAGCTCGATCGCGGCAATGCAGAAAATCGAGATTCCGGTCGGTATCAGCACGGCACCCGATGCACGCATCACGCCGTTCAACACGGCGGCACACCCATAGACCACGCTGCTCCATAGCATGATGTGCAGCAGCGATTGCGCCAGCTCGACCACGGGTGCGCTGGTGATGAACGCGCCGATCAGCAGCCGCGAAAGCAGATAGCCGAGCACGACCAGTCCCCCGGTCAT
>DATCFA010000202.1:0-4382 GCA_036509805.1 Casimicrobiaceae bacterium | reverse complement strand
CAGCCTCATCAGCGGAACGCTCGCCGACACCGAAGGCGAGATCGTGTTCGACGGGCAGGACCTTGAGGGACTGCCCGCGTTTCGTCGCGCGCGCCTGGGCGTCGGCCGCACGTTCCAGATCATGCGGCCGTTCCCGGGACTGAGCGTGCTGGACAACGTCGCCGTCGGCGCGCTGTTCGGCACCGGCGGTGGTGATCGCGCGCTGCCGCGCGCACGCGCGCTCGCGCGCGAGAAACTCGACTTCGTGGGCCTCGCGCACCGCGCCGACCAGCGCGCCGAAGCCCTCGGCGGCCCCGACCGCAAGCGGCTCGAGCTCGCCAAGGCGCTGGCGATGAATCCGCGCCTGTTGCTGCTCGACGAAGTAATGGCGGGCCTCAACCTGGTCGAGATCGAAGCGGTGATCGACATCGTCAAGAAGGTGCGCGCCGAGGGAGTCAGCATCCTCGTCATCGAGCACGTGATGAAGGCGATACGCAGCCTGTCCGACCGGCTCCTGGTGCTGCATCACGGCGAGAAGATCGCCGACGGCGCACCCGCCGACGTCCTGAACGACCCGCGCGTCGTCGAAGCGTACCTCGGCCGGCGGCGCGCATGAGCGCGAAGGGCCGCCCCGAGAGCGAATTAGCCCCGAAGCGCGTAGCGCGAAGGGTAGTTCAATGAGCGCGAAGGGTCGCCCCGAGAGCGAATACCGGAGTGCGCAGCACGAAGGTACTCCAGTCAGCGCGAAGGTACTCCAGTGAGCGAGCCGCTGCTCAGGGTGACCGACCTCGGCGCCGGCTATGGCCAGATGCCGGTGCTCGAGTCGATCGCATTCGACATCAACCAGGGCGAGATTGTCGCCATCGTCGGCAGCAACGCCGCCGGCAAGACGACACTGCTTCGCGCATTGTCGCGCGTGATCGCGTGCACAGGGCACGTGATGTTCGACGGGCATGCGATCGAAACGATGGCCTCCGACGAAGTGTTCGACCTGGGGCTCGTGCAGGTGCCCGAAGGGCGCCAGTTGTTCGACCGCATGAGCGTGCACGACAACCTGCTGATGGGCGCGTTTCGCCGCCGCGACGCGGCCGGCGTGCGCGCGAGCCTGGAGAGCGTCTACACGCTGTTCCCGGTGCTCAAGGAACGGCACAAGCAGCTTGCGGGCAGCCTGTCCGGCGGCGAGCAGCAGATGTGCGCGATGGCACGTGCCGTCGTTGCGGCGCCGAAGCTGCTGATGGTCGACGAGATGAGCCTGGGGCTTGCGCCGACGATGGTGGACCTGTTGCTCGACATGCTGGTCGACATTCGCCACAAGGGCGTCACCATCCTGCTGGTCGAGCAGGATGTGCATTCGGCGTTTGAAGTGGCCGACCGCGCCTACGTGATGGAGACCGGGCGCATCGTGCGAAGCGGCACCTCGGCCGAACTGGCGGACGATCCGGAGGTGAAGCGCGCGTATCTGGGCGTGTAGCGCGCAGGCAGCCCGACCGACCGGACGACGGCGATCCAACGAGGAGCTTCCGACAATCAGTTGTAACCGCCTGTTTCCACAACAGGCTTCTCTCGCCGTCGGGCGTTGAACTAAGCGCTTTACCGCTTATCCTATCTGCACGCGGGCACCCGATGGCCCGCGCCATGCATTCCGGGGAGCGTCATGGTCGATCATCAAAAGTCCCGACGGCGATTGCTTGCCGTCGGTTTGGTCGCGGCTGTCGTTGTGGCCGCGGCGTTGCTCTATGGCCATTGGCGCCATGCGCGCCAGGCCGCGGCGCCGCGGGCCGCGGCCGCTGCGGTCCCGGTGACGATCGCCACCGTCACCGCTGCCGACGTGCCAATCCGCCTTTCCGGTACGGGTTCGGTGCAGGCGTCGCAGTCGGTCACCGTGCGCGTGCGCGTCGACGGCCAACTCGACAAGGTCGCCTTCACCGAAGGCCAGGATGTACGCAAGGGTGACCTGCTCGCGACGATCGACCCGCGCCCGCTGCAGGCACAACTCGCGAGCGCGCAGGCGCAAAAGGCGCACGACGAGGCGACGCTGACGGCGGCGCTCAAGGATCTCGAGCGCTACACGACACTGGTCGCGCAGGATTCGATCCAGCAGCAGACGCTCGACACGCAGAAAGCCACCGTCGGCCAGTTGAAAGCCAGCGTGGCGTCCGACCAGGCGCAAATCGACAACGCCACCGTGCAGCTCGGCTACACGACGATCCGCTCGCCCATCGACGGGCGCACCGGCATCCGCATGCTCGATGCGGGCAACATCGTGCACGCGGCCGACGCCAACGGATTGGTGCTGATCAACCAGATCGACCCGATTGCCGTGCTGTTCGTGTTGCCCGAAGGCAACGTGCCGCAGGTCAACGCCGCGATTCGCGCGAGCGGGCGCACGCCGCTCACGCTGTCGGCGATTGCCCGCGAGGATGGCAAGACACTCGGCAACGGTCGCCTGCTGCTGGTCAACAACCAGATCGACACGGCCACCGGCACCGTGCAGCTCAAAGGCATGCTCGACAATCCGCAGCACAACCTCTGGCCTGGGCAATACGTCAACGTGCAGTTGCTGCTGGGCGTGCGCAAGGGCGCGTTGACGGTACCCGAGTCGACGATCCAGCGCAGCCCGTCGGGTCTGTTCGTCTACGTCGTCGCGGCCAACGGCACGGCGACCACGCGCCCGGTGAAAGTGGACCTGGTGCAGGACGGCGTCGCCGTCGTCGGCGACGGGTTGCAGGCCGGCGAGCGCGTTGTCACCGATGGGCAGTACAAGCTGCGCCAGGGTGTCAAGGTCACCGCTGCTGCGCCGGCGGCGGATGCCAGTGCGGCGCGCCCCGGGCCGCCGCCTGCCGCGCCCGCGCCGCCTGCGTCGCCACAAGCGACCGCAACGAGCGCCCCGCCGCGCGCCAGCGCGCGTCCATGAGCATTTCCGAAGTCTTCATCCGCCGCCCGATCGGCACGTCGCTGCTGGGCGCGGCGCTGCTGTTGATCGGCATCGCCGCGTGGCCGCTGCTGCCGGTGGCGCCGCTGCCGCAGGTCGACTTCCCGACGATCCAGGTCTCGTCGCGGCTGCCGGGTGCGAGCCCCGACAACATGGCGGCCACCGTCGCCACGCCACTGGAGCGCCAGTTCTCGCTGATCGCCGGGCTGACGCAGATGACGTCGATCAATTACGCAGGCTCGACGCAGATCACGCTGCAATTCGACCTCGACCGCAACATCGACGCCGCCGCCACCGACGTGCTGGCTGCGATCAACGCGGCCGCCGGCCAACTGCCCGCCGACCTGCCGTCGCCGCCGACGTACCGCAAGACGAATCCCGCGGACCGGCCGATCCTGCTGCTGACCGTTACTTCCGACACGCTGCCGATCACCGTCGCGTCCGACTACGCCGACAACATCCTCGGGCAGCAGATTTCGCAGATCACCGGCGTCGGCCAGGTGTCGATCGGCGGCCAGCAAAAGCCCGCGATCCGTATCCAGATCGACCCCGGCAAGATTTCCGCACTGGGGTTGGGCCTCGAGGACATACGTACGCAACTCGCTGCGGCGACGGTGAACGCACCGAAGGGCGCGTTCGACGGCCCGGTTCAAAGCACGACCGTCTATGACAACGACCAGATCCAGACGGCGAAGGAATGGAACGACGTCATCGTCGCCTACAAGAAGGGAGCGCCGGTGCGCGTGCGCGACATCGGTCGCGCCGTGGATGGGCCCGAGGACATGAAGCAGGCCGCGTGGGCGTACGACGGCGCGGCTGCGGCCCCCGGCTCGACGATCGGCCGGCGCCGCACGGTGCTGCTGGTCATCTTCAAGCAGCCCGGCGCCAATGTCATCGGGACGGTCGACCGTGTGCTGAACGCGCTTCCCAAGCTGCGCGAATCGATTCCGCAGGCGATCGAGATCAACGTGCTGTCCGACCGCACGCAGACCATCCGCGCATCGGTGCACGACGTCGAATTCACGCTGATCCTGACCGGTTTCCTGGTCGTGCTGGTGATCTTCATCTTCCTGCGCAACGTGCCAGCGACGCTGATTCCCGCGATCACCGTGCCGCTGGCGATCATGGGCACGGCCGGCTGCATGTACGTGCTCGGCTACAGTCTCGACAACCTGTCGCTGATGGCACTGACCGTGGCCGTGGGCTTCGTCGTCGACGATGCGATCGTGATGCTGGAGAACATCTACCGCCATGTGGAAGCTGGAATGGCGCCGCTGGAAGCCGCGCTGCAGGGCGCGCGCGAAATCGCCTTCACGATCGTGTCGATATCGGTGTCGCTGGTGGCGGTATTCATACCGCTGCTGCTGATGGGCGGCATCATCGGCCGCGTGTTCCGCGAGTTCGCGGTGACGGTGACGGTGATGATCGGCCTATCGGTGCTGGTATCGCTGACGCTGACGCCGATGCTGTG
>DATCFA010000201.1:0-6811 GCA_036509805.1 Casimicrobiaceae bacterium | reverse complement strand
CCGCCGAGCGCGTTGATGTCGGTGCGCACAACGTCCATGCCGATGCCGCGCCCGGATATCTGCGTGACCTTCGACGCCGTCGAGAAGCCCGGCTTGAAAATGCATTCGACGAGCTGCGCCTCGGTGGGTGACGCGTCGGCGGCGACCAAGCCCTGCGCCTTTGCGCGCTCGGCCACCTTCGTCAAGTCGATGCCGGCGCCGTCGTCGACGAGCTCGATCACCACTTCGTTGCCCACCTGGCGCACCGTCAGTGCCAGCTCGCCGGTCTCGCTCTTGCCGGCGGCGACGCGCGCGGCGCGCGCTTCGATGCCGTGGTCGAGCGCATTGCGCAGAAGATGCTCGAGCGGCCCGATCAGCTTTTCCAGCACCGAACGGTCGAGCTCGACCTGCGCGCCCGCGATTTCCAGGTTCGCGCGCTTGTCGAGCTCGCGCGCCGTGGCGCGCAGGATCCGGTAGAGGCGCTCCGACACGCTGCCGAACGGCACCGTGCGAATGGCGAACAACTGCTGCGAAACCTCGCGCGACATCCGCGCCTGCGCCACCAGCGCGGCGTCGGCGTCGTCGAGGTTCTTCAGCAGCGATTGCTGGACGGTCGACACGTCGTTGATGCCCTCGGCCAGCGAGCGCGTCAGTTCCTGGAAGCGGGTGTAGCGGTCGAGCTCGAGCGGATCGAAGCCCTCGTTCGCTTCCTGCATCGCGCTCATCCGCGACTGAATCTGGCTTTCAGCCTGGATTTCGATTTCGCGGACCTGGCTGCGCAAGCGGATCACGCTGCCCGTCAGCTCGAGCAGGTTGGCCTTCAGCGCGCGCAACTCGCCTTCGACGCGCGCACGTGCGATGGCCACTTCGCCGGCTTCGTTGACAAGGCGGTCGACGGTGTCGGCGCGCACGCGCAGCATCGCCCGCACGCTCGCCTCGGGCTCCAGCGCTTCGGCGCGCGGCGGCATCGGTTGCGCCGCTGCCGGCGTCGCCGCGAGGCCGATGGGCACGACGAGCGCGCCATCCATGGCTTCGTCGAGCGCGGAATCCGCTTGACCGGCGTCGGCGTCGGCGGTGTCGCCGGCGATCCATGGCAACGCCGAGTTCGCCTCGCCGGCGCGCAACCGGTCGAGCACGAACGCGATGCGGTCGAGGTCGGTGTCGAGCGCCTCGAACAACGTCGCCGAACCCGCCATCGGCGTGTCGCCCTCGACGAGCTTCGATTCCATCTGGTGCGCGATCTCGCCCAGGCGCATTGCGCCGGCCATGCGCGCGCTGCCCTTGAACGTGTGCAGCGTGCGGCGCAGCAACAGCGCGCCGTCGCTGTGCGGATTGCGCCGCCAGTTGCGCAGTTCCTCGCCGGCCTGCGGAAAAAGGTCGCCCGCTTCCTCGAGGAAAATCGCCAGCACGTCGGGCTCGATGACGTCGCGCACGTCGGCCACCGACACCTGCGGCGGCTCCTTGCGCGGTGACCGCGTATCGGCCGCGCGCGGGTGCGGCGCGACAACCGTCGGCCCCGGTGCTGCGTGTGCGTCGACGGCATCCGGCATCGCCGGCGTTTCGTCACGTTCGGCGATTTGCGCCGCGTGCGACTCGGCGTCGGCGCCGGCCGGCGCACCGTCCTGGCGCAGCATCTCGAGTTCGGCCGTGGCTTGGGCTGCCTCGCGCTCGTCGGCGGCGGCGAACGGTGTGCGTGACTTGATGCGCGCGACCAGGTCGGCAAGGCAGGCGATCGCGCGCTCGATCACCGGCTGTGCAACGGACGCGACAGGCGGCGCGCGCTCGGCGAGCGCGAGCAGCACCTGCTCGAGCGCCTTCGCCGTGGTGGCGACCACCGGAAAGCCGCCGGTGCGGTGGATGCCGCACAGCGTGTGGCTGGCGCGCACCATCGTCGGCGACGGCACGCGCGCAGGGTCGGCCTGCAGCAGCGACATCTCGTGCTGCAGCGTGGCCACGTGCTCGTCGGCCTCGTCGGTGAGGATGCGAAACAGCGCCGACGACAGCGTGACGTCGCCGATGATGATGTCGTCATCTTCGGCGGACGCATCCGCGGCATCCTTCGGCACGAGTTCGTCGATGTCCGCCTGCAGGTCGATGAGTTGCATCGGCGGTCTGGCCGGCGCCTGCATGATCGGCAGGACCGGTGTGATCGGCGTAACTTCGGCGTCTTCGAAGCCGGCGTTCGCCGCGGCGTCGAAGTCGAAGCCCGATGCCGGGTCGTCGATCGGCAACAACGTTATATCGACGGCGCCCGCATCGCGATCGAGATGCGCGGCCAGGTCCTTGTCGAAGCTCGCGTCGATGTCGTCGCGCCCGGGATCACGCGGTGATGGTGGCGCGGGCGCATCCCAGCCGATGGCGCCGTCGCCATTGGCCGCCTGCGTGTTGTCGGCGACGAGCTTCAGCGTCGGCATCGCGTGCAGCCCGTCCGTGGCCGCGTCGGCGGGCGGCGCGAAATCGCGCACTACCACCCGCGGCGCAGTGGCGGGCGGCGCGCCGAGCTCCGGCAATTCGACGAAGTCGAGCACGCCCGACGGCGCGATCGCATCCGCCAGCATCGTTGCACGACGCGCGGTCGGTACTTCGGCGAGCTGCGGTGGCGGCAGCGGTGGCGGTGGCGCGCCGGTCGCCGGCAGTTCGGCCATGACCGCCGCGATGGCCGCGTGCAGGCGCGTGGGGTCGAGACGCACACGTCGAGTGCGCGTCAGCGCGTCGATCCACCCGCGGAAATCGGATTCGGCGGCAGCGATCATGGCGGTCACCGCATGGGTGACGGGCCGCTCTTCCTCGAGCAGCCGGTTGTGAATTTTCTCGACTTCCCACGCCAGATCGCCCAGGTCGGCGAGCCCCACCATGCGCCCCGATCCTTTCAACGTGTGAAAGCCGCGCCGCGATGTGCCGAGCTCGTCGCGGTCGCTCGGGTTGGCGGCCAGCGCATCGCGACTGGCGGCGATTGCGTCGAGCACTTCCGCCGCCTCGGTGAGGAAAATTTCGACGAGTTCGGCGTCGAACTGCGTGGCATCGGTCTCCAGCAGGCGCTTGGTCTCGTCGGAGATCGCCGGTGCTGCCGCCGACGTGTCGGCAATGGCGTCGACCGCCTTGGCGAGCGCCGCAGCGCCACCGGCGTCGAGTTCGCTCAATGCCGCCTCGGCCTGCTGCACGAGCGTTGCATCGCCGATCAGCTCGGCATCGTCGCGCAGCGTCTCCAGCTTGGACTTGAGCCCCTGCCGCGCGGCGGCCTGTGACGGCGCCGTGCGCACCTCTTCCAGCAGGCGCGGCAACTGCGCGCGCAGTTCGTCGACGGCCGTCTCGACCGATTGCGCGTCCTCGTCCGCCGGCGCGAGCGCGGGCCCGCCTTCGCGGCGCGCGATCAGCGGCGCGATCAGGCGGTCGCGATCGGGGCGCTGCTGCTCGACCGCCTCGATGTAGAAACCCAGCCCCGACAGCGACTCGGCGAGCATTTCGAGATCGTCGTTGTCGACCGGTGTGTCGCTGTTGACGTACGACTCGATCTGCTGCTGGCACGATGCCAGCAGCTTCGACGCGTCATCGAGTCCCAGCATCGCGAGCGCGCCGCGAATCTGCTGGCTGTCCTTCGCGAGCGCCGAAAGCTCGGCGCGCTTGCCGTTGTCGCGAAAGAACGCGTCGAGCACCTGCTCCATGTGGCGCAGGTTCGCCTGGATTTCGCGGCCGACCTGCGCGAGCAGCATCCGCTCCTGCGCGCGCTTGGACATCTCGTCGAGCGCGGGCGCGCCGCCGCCCGCCGTGGCACGGCCCGCGCGCGCAGCATCGAGGCGCGCGACCATCGCATCGACCTGCTGCGGAAAATCGGTGGCGAGGTTCGAGTAGTTCTCGAACGCGCTTTCGGCGAGCAGCAGCGCAGTCGCATATTCCATCGCTACCGGCTCGGTGACGCCCGCCGACGACATCTTGTCCAGCCGCTCGACCAGCGCCGCCGTCAATTTCATCAGTGCGCCATTGCGCACGTCGGCCGCCTTCGCATGCACGGACGCCAGCGTCTGCTTCAGCTTCGGCAGATTCTCGGCGCGGCCGGAAGCGAGCTTCAACCACGCATCCTTGGCGCCGACCAGTTGCTCGCGCGCCTCGCGCAGCACCGGCTCGATGCGCACCATGTCGGCGTTGAGCACCTCGTCGGACGGGATCAGTCCCGCGAGGTGGAACGCCCGCTGCACCGCCTGCACCTGCGGCCCGGTCGGCGCGCTGATGGCGACGAAATAAAGCGCCTCGCGGCGCAGCCGGTCGGCCACCTTGGCGCTGCCGCCCACGACACGGCGGATCTGCAGGTCGATGCGCGCGGCGAGCTGCTTGACGCCGAACGACGGCTCGAGCCCGCGCGCGGTCAGCGCCTCGAACAGCGCGCCGACCGTCCACCAGAAGCCGCGCAGGTTCGCATGCGTGGTGACATCCTCGATGGCGCCGATGGCCTCGCGCATCTGCGCAATGCCGTCGGCGTCGCCGCGCAGCCAGGCGAGCAACCCGCGCTGGTAGACGCGCCGCTGCTTGACGAGCTGCGAGGCGAGACGGCTGACCGGCAGCGCCTCGCGCGGCGCGACCTTGGGCGCGCGCGGCGTGAGGTCCGGATAGAACAGGTCGGTGGGCGCCGTGGCCTTGACGCCACGCAGCGCCTGCATCGCCTCGTATTCGGGAAACAGCTTGAGCGGCACCGGCGGCGCGCCGTTGGTGAGCTCGATCAGGAAGATCCGCAACTTGCGGCATGCACGGTCGATGACGGCAACCGACGCGGCGACATCCTGCGGCGCGACTTCCTCGATGCGCGTCAACTGGCGCTCGATCTCGTCGGTGAACGCGACGACGGCGTCGAGACCGACCATCTGGATGGCGCCTGCCGCCTGGTGCACGTGCGTGCGCGCATGCTTGAGCGCGATCGCGTCCTTCGGGGACGCCTTGTAGGCAGCGAGCGATTCCAGGCCGCGCGTCAGCGCGTGGTCGATTTCCCCCTGCACCCACGACAGCGGGCCGAGATCGAATTCCTGCGTGGCATCGGTCGGCACGTCAACAGCTCCTGGTCATCGCAATCATCCCGCAACTACAGCAAGAACCGGGCCGCTGCCTGCCGGCCCGCAATCGCGGTTCCGAAAGGTCGCGCTCAGACCTTGAAACCTGCGACCGACGAGCGCAATTCGGCGGCCAGACGCGTCAGCTGGCCGATCGAAACGTTCGTCTGCTTGGTGCCCTCGGTGGTCTCCTCGGTGATCTTGAGGATGCCCTGCATGCCGCGCGTCACGTCGGTGACCGATGTCGACTGCATCTGCGTCTGCGACGAAATGCGCGAAATGAGGTCGGCGAGCTCGCGCGACACACGCTGAATTTCAGTCAGCGCCTGGCCGGCGGCGTCGGACAGCTTGGTGCCCTCGACCACACCCACCGTCGACTTTTCCATCGCCGCAACCGCGTCCTGGGTGTCGGCCTGAATGGTTTTCACGATGGCTTCGATCTGCTTGGTCGCTTCGCCCGAACGCTCGGCCAGCCGCTGCACTTCCTCGGCCACGACGGTGAAGCCGCGGCCTGCTTCGCCTGCCGACGCGGCCTGGATCGCGGCGTTCAGCGCGAGCACGTTGGTCTGTTCGGTGATGTCCGAGATCAGCTCGACGATTTCGCCGATTTCGAGCGACGATTCGCCGAGGCGCTTGATGCGCTTCGACGTGTCCTGGATCTGCGCGCGGATTTCGTTCATGCCGGCGATCTGGTTCTGCACCGCCTTGCCGCCCTTTTCGGCGGCCGTGAGCTGCAATTGCGCAACCTTCGCCGACTGCGACGCGTTCTGCGCCACTTCGCTGATCGACTGCGCCATCTGCAGTACCGACGCCGACGCCTGCTGGATCTCGCGGTTCTGGCGCTGCGACGCCTCGTACAGGCGGTTGGAGATCGCCTGCGTTTCCTGCGTCGCCTTGGTCACCTGGTCGGTCGCCGAGTTGATGCCGCGCACCAGCGTGCGCAATTCCTCGATCGTGAAGTTGATCGAGTCGGCGATCGCGCCCGTCACGTCCTCGGTCACCGACGCCTGTACCGTCAGGTCGCCATCGGCGAGGTTGCCCATTTCGTTGAGCAGCCGCAGGATGGCTTCCTGGTTGCGCTTGTTCTCGCCTTCGCTCTCGCTTGCGCGCGCGCGCGCGTCGTCGAGGAACACCTTGCCGAGCAACAGCAGCGCGAGGAGCGCGAGCACGCCGAACACGATGGCCGCACCCAGTGCGAACACGTGCGCGCGCCCGCCACCTTCCCAGGTGTCGGCAAGCGCAGTCGTCTTCTGCAGCAGGTCCTCGGACTCGCTGTTGACGGTGCGTGCCGACGCCTTGGCGAGCGTCAGCTTCTGCATCGACGTAAGGATCGACGAGATCGCCTGGTCGTAAGCGGTGAAGCGCTTGACGATGTCGTTGAGCGTCGTCCGCGTGTCGTCGCCGCGCACCGCGCTGATGCGCAGCGTGTCGTTGCCTTTCAACAGCCCGTTCAGCACGTCACGGAAAGTACCCGCATCCTTGCCCAGCAGGAATGCGGTCTCGGGGTCGATTTCCTCGCCGGACGCAAGCGTGTTGGCATTCTTGGCGATCCGCTGCGACAGCACGGCCAACTGGTTGGCGAAGTCGACGTCGTGCACGCTGCCGCCGCCTTGCGCGATCTGCATCCCCGCCTGCTCCGACAGCTCGAGCAGCGGCGTGTTGGCCTCGTTGACGCGCTCGAGTCCCGCCGCCAGCGACGTCAACGCGTCGGCGTTCTGCACGAGTCGCGCGGCCGCCTTGTCGACGACGTCCCACTTCGCCTTGATGTCGTTCAACAATTCGCCCGCCGCGCCGCC
>DATCFA010000200.1:0-3590 GCA_036509805.1 Casimicrobiaceae bacterium | reverse complement strand
CGACGACCGCGGCGACGGCGCCTTCGTCGGCCGGCGCCGGCGTCACGAGCACCTCGTCGAGCCCGTACGCGGCGATGAGCTCGCGCTCGAGCGCGAGCTGTTCGCTGCCCTTGGCGTCGATGCGGATGCGCACGACGCCCTGCTCGCGTGCGGCGGACAGCAGGCGTATCACTTTGGTCCGGCTCAAGTTCATCGCGCGCGCAATCGCCTCCTGCGTCAGTCCCTCGACGTAATAGAGCCACGCGGCGCGCACCGCCATGTCCTGCGCATCGCGTGGGTCGGTCCGGGGATTCGGTGCAGGCATCGTCTTCCGTTAAAATTCGTACGAGAGTGTCATTCGCTGCGCACGCATGTCAAACCGCGGCCCCCCCCGCGCAGGCAGCGACCCGGAAAGTCGCCGCGAGCCGGACCCGGGGTTTACTGCACGCTGCGCCGACTTGACGCCGGGAAGTGGTGGAGATATGTTCCGCCATTATTACAAATGTTCGCGCGGAGGGTGCAACGACCCCGTATCCGCGGCCACGGCAGGAGGTTCGCATGTCAGCCACATCCCCCAGCAGCACCGGCGGTTCGATTGCCGAAGGGCTCGATCGGCGTCACCGGCAGCACAAGCCCATCCGCGTCGGCCTGATCGGCGCAGGCCAGATGGGCACCGACATCATCGTGCAGACCGGGCTTATGTCGGGCATCGAGGTTGTCGCCGCCGTCGACGCGGTTCCCGAGAACGTGTTCGCCGCGTGCAGGATCGCCGGTAACGAGCGGCGCGCGCCCGAAATGGCCGACGACGCGAGTGGCGTCGCCCGCGTCCTCGCGCGCGAAGGGCTCGCCGTCTGCCAGTCTTACCGCGACGTGTGCATCGCCGAAGGCGTGGACGTGATCATCGATGCCACCGGCAATCCCAACGTGGGCGCCGAAGTGGCGCTCGCGGCGATCGCCGCCGGCAAGCACATCGTGATGATGAATGTCGAAGCCGACGTCACCATCGGCGCGTATCTTTCGGCAAAAGCGACGGCCGCCGGCGTCGTCTACACGCTGGGTGCAGGCGACGAGCCCAGCTCGACGATGGAGCTCGTCAATTTCGTACGCGGGCTGGGCTATCCGATCGTTGCGGCCGGCAAGGGCAAGAACAACGCGTTTCGCACCGATGCGACGCCCGACGCGTATGTCGACGAAGCGAAGCGCCGCAACATGAATCCGCGGATGCTCGTCGAGTTCGTCGACGGCTCGAAGACGATGGTCGAGATGGTCGCGCTCGCCAACGCGACGGGCCTCGTGCCCGACATTCCGGGCATGCACGGCCCTTCGGCAGCGCTCGACACGCTGCACAAGGTTTTCTGCCCGCGCAGCGAAGGTGGCTTGCTGTCGAAGAAGGGTGTCGTCGACTTCAGCGTGGCGAAAGGTGTCGCGCCCGGTGTGTTCGTCGTCGCCGAGATGCGCCATCCGCGTCTGCGCGAGCGGATGAACGACCTGCAGCTCGGCGAAGGGCCCTACTACACGTTCTACCGCCCGTATCACCTGACGAGCCTCGAAGTACCGCTGTCCGCCGCCGCCGCGGTGCTCTACGGCCAGAGCCACATGCGGCCGTTGCCGATGCCGTCGGCCGAAGTCGGCGCGCGCGCCAAGCGCGACCTGGCGCCGGGCGAAACGCTCGATTCGATCGGCGAATATTGCTACCGCGGCTTCGCGCTGTCGCGCACCGACGCCACCGCATTCGACGCGCTGCCGCTCGGCCTCGCGCAGGGTGCGAAGGTGACGCGCCGGATCGCCAAGGACGGCTTCCTGACCTATGCCAATTGCGCGCCCGACGAGTCGCTGCGTATCGTCAAGGTGCGCCGCGCGCAGGACGAATGGGTGCGCGCGGCCGAGGCTGCATAGGGGATGCAAGCGATGAACCCGCAACTGCTCCACCAGCCACCGCCATCCGCCAACGCAGGCGCACAGCGACCGGAGTTCGCAGCACTCGACGCCGATACGCTGCGCGCCGCGCTGACGCGGATGCACCTGATCCGCAAATTCGAGGAGACCGCCGAGGCGAGCTACATGCGCGGCCTGATCCACGGCACGATGCACCTGTCGATCGGACAGGAGGCGAGCGCGGTGGGCGCCATCCTGCCGCTGCGGCGCGACGACTACATCCTGTCGACGCACCGCGGCCACGGCCACTGCCTGGCCAAGGGCGCCGATCCGGCGCTGATGCTGGCGGAATTCTTCGGCAAGGAAAACGGCTATTGCCACGGGCGTGGCGGGTCGATGCACATCGCCGACATCGAGGGCGGCAATCTTGGCGCGAACGGCATCGTCGCCGGTGGGCTGCCCATCGCCGTGGGCGTGGGACTGTCCATCAAGTCGCAGAAGCAGGATCGCGTGTGCATGGTGTTCTTCGGCGACGGCGCCGCCAACGAAGGCGCGTTTCACGAGGCGCTCAACATGGCGTCGATCTGGAAGCTGCCAGTCGTGTTCCTGTGCGAGAACAACAAGTACGGGATGTCGATGGACATCGCGCTCGCGATGGCGGTGCCCAACGTCGCCGACCGCGCCAGCGCCTATGCGATGCCGGGTGTCGCCGTCGATGGCAACGACCTGCCTGCGGTCGCCGCGGCGTCGGCGGTCGCAGTGGCGCGTGCACGTGCGGGCGAAGGTCCATCGCTCGTCGAATGCAAGACGTACCGGCTGCGCGGGCATTCGAAGAGCGACCGCAACCTATACCGGACGAAGGACGAGATCGAGTCATGGCGCAAGCGCGATCCCATCCGCCGTCTCGAGGCGGAAATGGTCGCGTCGAGACGCTTTGCCGCCGACGAGCTGGCGACGCTCGAGCAAGCGGCGCAGCGGCAGATCGAGGAGGCGCTCGAATTCGCGAAGGCGAGCCCGGATCCCGATCCGGCACAACTGACGCGGGATGTGTATGCCGACTGAGGCCGCAACAGCCGTCGCCAGCGACGCCGATGTTCGTGAATTGTCGTACGCCGAGGCCATCCGGCAGGGACTTGCGCAGGCGATGGAAGCCGATCCGCGCGTGTTCCTGTTCGGCGAGGATGTGGGCGTCTACGGCGGCGCGTTCGGCGTGTCGGGCGACCTTCTGCAGCGCTTCGGCGCCGCGCGCGTGATCGATACGCCGATCAGCGAGCTCGGTCTCGCGGGTGTCGCCGTGGGCGCCGCGCTGACGGGCATGCGGCCGGTGCTGGAAATCCAGTTTTCCGATTTCGTCACGCTGGCGATGGAGCAGATCGTCAACCAGGCGGCCAAGATCCGCTTCATGTTCGGCGGCAAGGCCAGCGTGCCGATGGTCGTGCGCCTGCCCGGCGGCTCCGGCACCGGCGCGGCAGGCCAGCACAGCCAGAGTCTCGAGGCGTGGTTCGCGCACGTGCCCGGATTGAAGGTCGTGCAGCCATCGACGCCGCACGACGCGAAGGGCCTGCTGCTCGCGGCCATCGACGATCCCAATCCGGTGCTGATCTTCGAGCACAAGCTGCTGTACAAGACGAAGGGTCCGGTGCCCGTCGCCGCCTATCGCGTGCCGATCGGCAAGGCGGTGGTGCGCCGCGAGGGCAGCGACGTGACGATGGTCGCCGCGTCGATCATGGCGCTGC
>DATCFA010000199.1:0-3407 GCA_036509805.1 Casimicrobiaceae bacterium | reverse complement strand
CCAAGGCTACACCGAAAGCGAGTGGCTGCTGCACGGCCAGCGCTACATCGACGTCGTCGCGCCGATCGGCGCCACGTCCGATACCGTCGTCGATCCGACGGCGCCCGCGGCCGTCGCCGACGGCGCGCCCATCGGCTTCGTGCGCGTCGGCATGTCGTTCGAGGGCCGCAGCGACCGCATCCGCGCGAACCTGCTGGGTTCGCTGCTGGCGGTCGCCGCGGTCACGCTGCTCGCGCTGCTGGCGACGATGTTCCTCACGCGACGCCTGGTGGCGCCGATGCGTCGGCTCATTCGCGCGGCGCGCGCCGTGGGCAGCGGTCGCCTCGACGTCTACGTGCCGGCCAGCTCGTCGGACGAGATGGGCCTGTTGACGCACACGTTCAACCACATGACGCAGCGGCTCGCCGAATCGCAGTCGCAGGTGTCGTCGTACCAGCGCACGCTGGAGGACAAGGTCGCGCAGCGCACCAAGGAACTCGAGATCGCGACCGCGCACGCGTACAAGCTCGCGCAGCACGACATCCTCACCGGCTTGCCCAACCGGTCGCTGCTCAACAACCGGCTGAAGCAGATCCTGTCGCAGGCGCAGCGCGAGCACGTGCAGGTGGCGTGCCTGTTCCTCGACTTCGATCATTTCAAGCGCATCAACGACACGCTCGGACACGACGCCGGCGACCAGTTGCTGCAGGCGATCGCGCAGCGGCTGACCAGCGCGGTGCGCGAAAGCGACACCGTCGCGCGGTTGGGCGGCGACGAGTTCGTCATCGTGCTGCCCGACCTCGATCCCGCGCACGCGACGTTCGAGGTGATGACGGTGATCACGCGCATCCGCGAGTCGTTCCTGGCGCCGTTCCGACTCGCCAACCAGGTGCCGACGCTGACCTGCTCGATCGGCGTGTCGATCTACCCGCTCGACGCGCAGGATGCGGCGACGCTGATCAAGCAGGCCGACACCGCGATGTACGCCGCCAAGGAAGCGGGCCGCAACGCCTATCGCTTCTACACGGCCGACATGAACGCGCGCGTCCAGCAGCGGCTGCAGCTCGAGACCGACATGCGCCGTGGCCTGATGGACGACGAGTTCTTCCTCGTCTACCAGCCGCAGGTGGAAATGCGCACCGGGCGCGCGTCCGGCGTCGAGGCGCTGCTGCGCTGGCGCGACCCCGAGCGGGGCGTCATCGCGCCGGCCGAGTTCATACCGGTCGCCGAGGAATCGGGGATGATCCAGGCGCTGGGGGCGCGCGTGTTGCGCGACGCCTGCCGCCAGGTGATGCAGTGGCACAACTCGGGAATGATCCTGCGGTTGTCGGTCAACCTGTCGGTGCAGCAACTGCAGCACGACAGCTGGCTGTCGATCGTCGAGGAAGCGCTCGCGTCGTCGCAATTGCCGCCGAGCTACCTCGACCTCGAGATCACCGAGAGCGTGATCATCACGCATCCGGAAAAGGCGGTGGCGACGCTGGTGAAGCTGAAGCAGATGGGCGTGTCGATCACCGTCGACGACTTCGGCACCGGCTACTCGTCGCTGTCGTACCTCGCGCGCCTGCCGATCCAGGCGGTCAAGATCGACCAGCGTTTCGTGCGCGGGCTGGAACAGAACCGCAACGACGAGGCGATCACCGTCGCGATCATCGCACTGTCGCATTCGCTCAACCTGCGCGTGATCGCCGAAGGTGTGGAAACCACCGCGCAATACGAATTCCTGAAGCGCCATGGCTGCGAGGAGGCGCAGGGCTTCCTGATCTCGCGGCCGCTGGAGGAGCCGGAGCTGCGGCAGTGGTGGGACGCGCGCGAGCGTGGCATCGACCACGCGCAGCAGCAACCCGACCTGTGGCGCGAGCCGGGGTTCAACCACTCGCTGTGACGCACGCGCGGCGCTACGCGCTCACGTCTGGCAAGCGTCGTATGTGAACCGCGCGCTGTCGTCCTGCGCCAGCGCGTCGACCAGGAACGGCAGCACGGACCCGATCTCGGCGGGCGCTTTCCACGGCGGATTGACGACGACCAGCCCGCTGCCATGCAGTCCGAACCGGTCCGCTGCCGGCGCGCGAACTTGTAGCGCCACGTGCAGGTAGTCGCTGCCGGCTGCGCGAATGAGGCGCGCCGGCAGCTCCTGCGATTCGCGCCGCGCCAGCATCGGATACCAGACCGCGCAGGTGCCGGTCGCAAAGCGCTCCATCGCCACGCGCAGCGCCTTGACGACCGCGCGATAGTCGTCGGCCATTTCATACGACGGATCGATCAGCGTGAGCCCGCGGCGCGAGACCGGCGGCAGCGCGGCGGCCAGTCCTGCGAACCCGTCGCCTGCATCGACACGCACGCGCCGCGGCTCGTCGGCGAACTCGTCGCGGAGCACCGTGCTTTCGGTGCTGTGCAGCTCGAACAGCCGCAGCCGGTCGTGCGCGCGCAGTGCCGATGCCGCAACGCGCGGCGAGCCCGGGTAGCGGCGAAGCACGCCATCGGTGTTGAACCCGCGAACCAGCGCGACGTAATCCTCGATCGGCGGCAGCAGATCCTGGCGCTGCCACAGCCGCGTGATGCCCGATGTGTATTCGGCGTTGCGCGCGGCAAACCCGTTGTCCAGCGAGTAGCTGCCGGCGCCCGCGTGCGTGTCGACGAACAGCAGCGGCTTTTCCTTCTGCGTCAGGTGCCGCAACAACCGCAGCAGCACGACATGCTTCAGCACGTCCGCGTGGTTGCCGGCATGAAAGCCGTGGCGATAACTCAGCATGCGCCGCGTCTCACGTACGCGCAGGGGAAGCGCCAGCGCCGGCGCTGCGGCGGCGCGCATACCAGAGCGCGGTCGCTGCGATCAACGCGAGAAACGGCAATGCGCCCCAGTTCATCGTCGCCCAGCCGGCCGCGGACACGAGGGCGCCCGACGAAAACGAAGACACCCCCATGATCGTGAACATGATGAAGTCATTGGCGCCTTGCGTGCGCGCCTTCTCCCCTGGCCGGTAGGCGTCGGTCAGCAGCGTGGTGCCACCGGTGTACATGAAATTCCAGCCGCAGCCCACGAGCATCAGGGCGACGACGAAATGCGCCACCGTCACGCCGACCAGCGCCACGCCGGTGCCTGCGGCCATCACCGCGGCGCCGGCGACGATGACGCGCAGCACGCCGAAGCGGGTGATCAGGCTGCCGGTGACGAAACCGGGCGCGAACATCCCGACGACGTGCCATGAAATGACGAGCGTCGCCGCCGAATACGGGTGGCTGCAGAAGTCCATCGCCAGCGGCGTGGCCGTCATCAGCAGGTTCATCAGTCCGTAGCCGAGGCCCGCGGACAGCGCCGCGACGATGAACACCGGCTGGCGGACGATCTCGCGCAACGGACGCCCGCCGTGCGAGCGCTCCAGCGCGGACGGCGGCGGCACGTCCACCATCGACTGCATGGCGAGTGC
>DATCFA010000198.1:0-2293 GCA_036509805.1 Casimicrobiaceae bacterium | reverse complement strand
TGCATCGCGCTCGCGGCACGCTGCCGCGCGACGGGTTACGCCGAACGCCTGCTCGCAGCGCCGCCGTCGACGCCGGCGGGTGCTACGGCCGACGACGCGACCGCCGCGCGTTACCTGCGTCTCGCCGCGTCGGTGATGTACGCCAATGCGTCGCTGCGCGCCGACCCGCGGATCATCGCGCGCAACACGCGCGGACAATCCGGGCTGTGGGGGTATCGCATTTCCGGCGACCTGCCGATCGTGCTGCTGCAGATCGGCGAAGCGGGCGCGGACGCCATCGCGCTGGTGCACGACCTCGTGATGGCGCAAGCCTGGTGGCGCGCACACGGTCTGGTCGCCGACCTGGCAATCGTCGGCGCCGGCAACGATGCGCTGCGCGCGAAAATCCTCGAGGCCGTCGGCGCGGCCGGTGCTGCGACCCGCATCGATCAGCGCGGCGGCGTTTTCGTGCTCGATGACGCAAAGCTCGACGACGACGGGCGCACGCTGCTCGCGTCGGTCGCGCGCGTCGTGATCCGCGGCGAGGACGGCTCGCTCGCGCAGCAGCTCGACGCGCGTGTGGCCCCCCCGATCGCGCGGACGGCGGAGGCGCCGCAGGGCGCAGTGCACACGCCGCCATCGCCGCCGTCGCGCTCAGAAGGCGAGGCGGTCGCGCAGTGGCGCGCCGAACCCGCACGCACGCGCGCGTCCGACGACCTGTCGTTCTTCAACGGCATCGGCGGCTTTGCGCCCGATGGACGCGAGTACGTGATCCGCACGTCGCATGCGTGCCCGGCGCCGCAGCCGTGGGTCAACGTGATCGCCAATCCGTTGTTCGGCACATTGGTGTCGGAAGCGGGCAGTTCGAATACGTGGAGCGAGAACGCGCAGACGTTTCGCCTGACACCCTGGTCGAACGACGCGGTGTCCGATCCGAACGCCGAGGCGCTGTACATCCGCGACGAAGCGTCCGGGGAATTCTGGTCCCCCACGCTGCTACCCTGCGGCGGTGATGGCGAGCACGTCGTGCGCCACGGGTTCGGCTACAGCATCTTCGCGCACAGCCACGCCGGAATCGATGCGGAGCTGCGTGTGTTCGTGGCGATGGATGCCCCGCTCAAGTACGCGGTGCTGACACTCGCCAACCGTTCGGGACGGGCGCGCACGCTGTCCGTCACCGGCTATGTCGAATGGGTGTTGGGCGACACCGCCGCCAATACGCGGATGCAGGTCGTCACCGAGCGCGACGCGGCGAGCGGGGCGCTCTTCGCCCGCAATCGCTACAACAGCGACTTCGCATCGCGCGTTGCGCTGTTCAGCGCGCCGGAAGCTGCCGGCGCGACGCACTGCTGCGACCGCGCGGCATTCCTCGGGCGCAATGGCACGCTGCGCAACCCGGCGGCAATGTCGCAGCCGGCGCTTGCGCCGCACACCGGGGCCGCGCTCGATCCGTGTGCGGCCATTCGCATCCCGTTGCTGCTAGCCGACGGCGAATCGCGCGAAATGGTGTTCCTGCTGGGTGCGGCGCAAACACCGGAGGACGCGCGCGTGCTCGCGCTGCGCGGCGCCGGCGACGGCGCATGGCGCGCCGCGCTGGCGGTGGTCGACGCGCACTGGCGCGACGCGCTCGGCGCCGTGCAGGTGGCGACGCCGGATCGCTCGCTCGATGTGCTGGCCAACGGCTGGCTGCTCTACCAGGTGCTCGCGTGCCGGATGTGGGCGCGCAACGCGTTCTATCAGTCGAGCGGCGCCTACGGGTTCCGCGACCAGTTGCAGGATTCGATGGCGCTGGTGCATGCGCGGCCCGACCTCGTGCGCGAGCACCTCATGCGCTGCGCCGCGCGGCAATTCGCCGAAGGCGACGTCCAGCACTGGTGGCATCCGCCGTCGGGGCGCGGCATACGCACGCACTGCTCCGACGACTACCTGTGGCTGCCGTTCGCGGCGTGCCGCTATGTCGATGCTACCGGCGACAGCGGCGTGCTCGACGCGCGCGCGCCGTTCCTCGAAGGCAGCCTGCCGGGTCCCGGCACGGCATCCGTCTACGAATTGCCGCGCGAAGCGGCCAGCGACGGCAGCCTCTACGAGCATTGCGTGCGCGCGATCGAGCGCGGGCTCGCCACCGGCGCGCACGGCCTGCCGCTGATGGGAACGGGCGACTGGAACGACGGCATGAACCTGGTCGGCGCCGGCGGCAAGGGGGAAAGCGTGTGGCTGGCGTTCTTCCTGTGCGCGGTGCTCGCGCAGTTCGGCGCGCTCGCGCAACGCCGCGGCGACGCCGCGTTCGCGCAACGCTGCGCCGATGCGCTCGCAC
>DATCFA010000197.1:0-3032 GCA_036509805.1 Casimicrobiaceae bacterium | reverse complement strand
GCGTCGTCACCACGCGCGAGCCGCGCAGTCGTATCGCCTCGGCGATGAACGCGACGTGCGTGCTCTTGCCGGCGCCGTCGACGCCTTCGAGTGTGATGAAGCGTCCGCGTGCGGGCATCACGGCGATCCTTTCATGAGCGGCCGCCGCGCTGGTAGCGGGCCACCGCCTGGTTGTGCTCGCCGAGTGTCGCCGAGAATGCCGACGTGCCGTCGCCGCGCGCAACAAAATACAGGTAGTGCGTGGGGGGCGGATTGAGGACCGCGTCGAGCGACGCCTGCGACACCAGCGCGATCGGCGTCGGCGGCAGGCCGCTGCGCGTGTAGGTGTTGTACGGCGTGTCCACCGCGAGGTCGCGCTTACGCAGGTTGCCGTCGAATGCGTCGCGCATCCCGTAGATGACCGTGGGGTCGGTCTGCAGCGGCATCCCGAGCCGCAGCCGGTTGATGAACACCGATGCGACCAGCGGGCGGTCGGCGGCGCGGCCGGTTTCCTTTTCGACGATCGACGCCAGGATCAGCGCGTCGTACGGCGTGGCAAGCGGCAGGTCGGCCGCGCGCGCGGTCCAACCGGCCGCGAGCCGGGCGTCGAGCATGCGTGCGGCGCGCTTCAGCACCGAAGCGTCGGTCGCGTTGCGCGCAAAAAAATACGTGTCGGGGAAGAACAGCCCTTCCGCATGCTCGCCGGCGATGCCCAGGCGCGCGAGGAGCTCGGCGTCCGGCAGGTCGAGCAGCGTGTCGCGGATGCCGGCATTCGCACGCAGCACCTCTTTCATCTGCGCGAACGTCGCACCTTCGACGATCGTGATCGACGACTGCGTGACATCGCCCTGTGTCAGCTTCGCGAGCAGGTGCCGCAGCGTGACGCCGGATGCGATCTCGTAGCTGCCCGCCTTGATGGTGCGATCCACACCGGTGAGTCGCGCGTAGACGGTGAGCCACGCCGGTCGCGGCAGCACGCCGGCGGCCGTCAGCTCGCGCGCAACACTTGCCAGCGTGGCGCCGCTCCTGACATCGAAGTCGTACGGCGACGACGGCAGCGGCAGCGGGCGCGACAGCTCACGCCACCCGAAGGCGCCGGCTGCCGCAAGACCGACAAGGCCGACAAGGACGACGAGCAACAGGCGGCCGAAGGAGCGGTAACGTCGCATGGGATGACCCGATTATAATCGGGCGATGACCCGCTTCCGACCCACGTATCCGCCTTCGCGGCGACGCCTCGCGGGAACCGCGCGCGGCTTCACGCTGATCGAAATCATGGTGGTCATCGTGATCCTCGGCGTGCTGGCGGCACTCGTCGTGCCACGCGTGCTCGAGCGCCCCGACGAGGCGCGCGTGGTGGCGGCGAAGTCCGATATCGCGGCCATTGTCGCGGCGCTCAAGCTCTACCGGCTCGACAACCAGCGCTATCCGACGTCCGAGCAGGGGCTCGCCGCGCTGACGGTCAAGCCGGACGCGCCGCCGGTGCCCCCCAACTGGAAGCCCGGCGGCTATCTCGAGAGGCTGCCCAACGATCCCTGGGGAGGACCCTATCAATACCTGAACCCGGGCCTCAAGGGCGAGATCGACGTGTACAGCCTGGGCGCCGACCGTCAACCCGGTGGCAGCGGCGTCGACGCCGACATCGGCTCGTGGGACCTCTGAGCAGGCGTCGCGCTTGCAACCGACGCAGGCACGCGCCGCCGCGCCCCACGGCAGCGCACGGGTTCACGCTGGTCGAAGTGCTGGTCGTGGTGGCGGTGATCGCCATCGCATCGGCCGTTGCCGTCGTCGCCTGGCGCGGCGATCCGCGAGTGGACGCCCGGCGCGAGGCGCGCCGCTTCGCCGGCGCGCTCGAATACGCGGCGGAGCGCGCGCAATGGCGGCGCGAGACGCTCGCCGTTGAGGCGGGTGGCCCTGGCTGGCGCTTCCTGCAGCGTGGCGACGGCGCGCAGTGGAAGACGATCCGTGACGACGACGTGCTGGCGCCGCACACGCTGCCGCCGCCGCTGTCGATCGTGACGCTGCGCTACGCGGGCCAGCCGGTCGCAGCGGGCGTGCTGATTCCGCTGCACGCATCCGGCCGCAACGACCCGTCGGCATTCGCGATCGACGGTGGCGAATCGCGGGTGGTGGTTGCTGCCGATCCGCTCAACCGCGTGGCCGTCGAAGCGTTGCCGTGAGGCTGCGCGGCTTCACGCTGGTGGAGATCCTCGTCGCGCTGGCGATCGTCGCCATCGCGTTGACCGCGGGCATGCGCGCGCTGACGCAGGCAGCCGACGGCGCCACGATGCTCAAGTCGCGGACGCTGGCGCTGTGGGTCGCGCAAAACGTGCTCGCGCGCGCGGAGATGGCCAACCCGTCGCCGCCATTGGGAACGTCGTCCGGCGACGAGACGCAGGCAGCGGCGCGCTTCCGCTGGCGCGCGACGATCACGTCGACGCCCAATCCGGCGTTTCGCCAGATCGACATCGTCGTCGCAGCACCCGACGCACCCGATTACGCGCTGGCGCAACTGACCGGTTACGTCGGCCGCCACGACAGCCGATGAAAGCGCGCGGCTTCACGCTCATCGAAGTGCTGATCGCGCTGACGATCATGGCGCTGATCGGCGTGCTCGCGTACCGCGCGATGGCGGCGCTGACCGATGGCGAGGCGCGCCTTGCGCAGGAAACATCACGCTGGACAACGCTCGACGCGTTGTTCGCGCGTGTCGAGGCCGACCTGCGTGCCGCGGTGCCGCGCAGCGTGCGCCATGGCGATGCGCGCGAGCCGGCGTTCGATGCTGGCGTCGACGCCGTCGGCAATGCCACGCTCACGCTGACGCGCGCCGGCAGCGAATTCGACGACGGGCCCGGCAGCGGCGGCCAGCGCATCGGCTACCGGCTGCGCGATGGCACGGTCGACATCGCGTATTGGCCGGCGCTCGACAACGTCGCCGGCGCGCAGCCGCTCGTGTATCCGCTGCTGGCGGGCGTCGTGCAGTTGCGCATCGGCTACCTGACGCACGATGGCCGCTGGATTGCGCAGTGGCCGGTGCTCGGCGAGCCCGACGT
>DATCFA010000196.1:0-2205 GCA_036509805.1 Casimicrobiaceae bacterium | reverse complement strand
CACCCAGGTGATGGCGAACAAGAACCTGACCGAGCGGGTGCGCTGTGTCCGCCATTTCGCGTCCTAGGGGCCGTCGCACCTAGCTCCCCCATTGCCTTGCGGCCGCAAACTGGCGGCGCTGCGGGCCCCGCGGCGGCCCTGCAGGCCGCCCGCCGCGGCGTTCCGCGATCTACGTTGCCATTTGACGCGAATTCGCTGCGCCGCAGCGTGTCGAATCAATGTGGTATGGGCGCAACGTCGGACAATTTGCGGCGCCGGTGGACAACCCGGTGGACGACGCCGGGAAAAACGGTGCGAAACGCCGCAAAACTGACTTAACTAATTGATTAAAAATACGTATTAGATATTTTGTGCTGTGGATCGTTTCGCGCTTGCACTCCAGAGCGCAAGCCACTATGCTTTGTGTCGGGGCTCGCATTGACCACTAGATATAGTAGATTTCGTACCGTCGACAGGATCTTCCGGAGTTTTACGCCGTCGTCATCGGCGAGCCCCGGGAGGACGGCGAAATCGGGCGAGATCCGAGAGTCGGCGCGCAGCGCCGGCAGCGACCTCGTGCGCTGCCGCCACCGCGTAAGCCAGCCAGGAAAACGACAAGAAACAAGGAGAGCTGCCCATGCAAACTGCCACATCCGCTGCCGCATCGCATTCCGCGCCCACCCCGCCCCGGGAGCTGGTCGTGGGTGAACCGGGCAGCGCAGTGGCCAGCGGCATGGACCCCCGGTTTTCGCAGTACAAGGTCATCCGACGTAACGGTGCGGTCGTGGGCTTCGAGCCGGCCAAGATCACCGTGGCGATGACCAAGGCGTTCCTCGCCGTCAACGGTGGACAGAGTGCGGCCAGCGCGCGCGTACGCGAGCAGGTGACGCACCTGACCGACACCGTCGTCGCAGCACTGATGAAGCGCAAGCCCGAGGGCGGCGCCATCCACATCGAGGAAATCCAGGACCAGGTCGAGCTGGCGCTGATGCGCGGCAGCGAGCACGAAGCCGCGCGTGCGTACGTGCTCTACCGCGAGCGGCGCTCGCAGGAGCGCGCAGCACAAAAGATCAAGGATGCGCCCAAGTCCGCCGACGCGACGATCAGCGTCATCGACAACGGCACGCGCAGGCCGCTCGACATCGGCCGTCTGACTGCACTCGTCAAGACGTCGTGCGAAGGTCTCTCCGACGTCGACCCCGATCGCATCCTCAAGTCGACGCTCAAGGACCTGTACGACGGCGTGCCGATGGAAGAAGTGCGCAAGGGTGTGGTGCTCGCCGCGCGCACGCTGATCGAGAAAGATCCGGCGTACTCGTACGTCACCGCGCGCCTCCTGCTCGACGCGCTGCGCTTCGAAGCGATGGGCGAGGAAGCCACGCAGGCCGACATGGCCACGCGCTACGCCGAGTATTTCCCGCGCTTCATCAAGCACGGCATCAAGATCGGCCTGTTGAACGAGGCGCTGTCGCAATACGACATGGTCAAGCTCGGTGCCGCACTCGACGCGAACCGCGACTTCCAGTTCGGCTACCTCGGCCTGCAGACGCTGTACGACCGCTATTTCCTCGTCGACCAGTATGTCGGCGGCCGGCGCTTCGAGCTGCCGCAGTGCTTCTTCATGCGCGTGGCGATGGGCCTGGCACTCAACGAAGTCGATCGCGAAGCGCGCGCCGTCGAGTTCTACAACGTGCTGTCGACGTTCGACTTCATGAGCTCGACGCCCACGCTGTTCAACGCCGGCACGCACCGCTCGCAGCTCTCGTCGTGCTACCTGACGACGGTGTCCGACGACCTGGACGGCATCTACGAGGCCATCAAGGAAAACGCGCTGCTGTCGAAATTCGCCGGCGGTCTCGGCAACGACTGGACCAACGTGCGCGCGATGGGCTCGCACATCAAGGGCACCAACGGCAAGTCGCAGGGCGTCGTGCCGTTCCTGAAAGTGGTGAACGACACGGCCGTCGCAGTCAACCAATGCTTCGCGCCCGACACGCCGGTGTATACGGCGCGCGGCGTGCTGCCCATCCGCCAGGTGCGCGCGGGCGACCTGGTCCTCGGCAACAGCGGCAGCTACTGCGAAGTGCTCGACAAGATGGTCTACGAGCAGCACGACGCGATGGTGGCCATCGACGTCAAGCACACGCTTGAACCCATCGAAGTCACCGACGGTCATCCGTTCTGGGCGATTCGCGGCGTGCCGATGGAACAGGCGGCCGAGCGCAC
>DATCFA010000195.1:0-3547 GCA_036509805.1 Casimicrobiaceae bacterium | reverse complement strand
GCTGCGCGAAGCCGGCGCGCTCGTGGCGCCCAACAGCACGGTCGCGGCAATGCTCGCCGGTGAGATCGTCGCGTGCGCGCACATCGACGCGGACAGGCGTCGCGCGGTGCGACGGTAGCAGGCGATGGCCCATTTGAGATGTCGGTGAGCGCCATCATCACGCAGGCCGCGCGCCCCGCCATCGGCGGCAACGGCAACGAGGAGGCTTGCGCATGAGTGCGGCATTGCTGCAGCAAACAGGGCTGTCCGTCGTCAACGTCGGTGTCGAGATGTTCGCGCAGAGCGTGCAGCGCGCGGGCGGCCAGGTGCTGCAGGTCGATTGGCAGCCGCCGGGGGATGGCGATGCGGAGCTTGCGTGGACGCTTGCTCTGCTTGCGAGCGATGACGGCGACCCGTCCGCGGCCGGTGCGCGCATCGACGCGGCGAACGCGCGCGCGGTCGAGCGAATCCTGTCGTCGCAGCCGGTGCTGGTGGATGTCGCGCTGCATGCGCAAGACGTGTGGCCGCAGATGGGTCGCACGCTGCTGCATGCCGGCGCTGCGTTGCCGTGGGCGAGGATGTGCGGGCCGATGCAGGGCGCGATGATCGGCGCGCTGTTGTACGAGGGGTGGGCCGCCACGCCGCAGGCTGCCGAAGCGATGCTCGCGCGCGGCGACATACGCTTTGCGCAATGCCATGACTTCGATGCCGTCGGCCCGATGGCTGGCGTCATCTCGCCGTCGATGCCGCTGTTCGTCGTGCACAACCAGACGCACGGCAACCGCGCGTATTCGAACATGAGCGAAGGCATCGGGCGCGTGCTGCGCTTTGGCGCCAATGGGCCGGACGTCGTCGAGCGCCTGCGCTGGATCGAAACGGTGCTGGCACCCACGTTGCAGGCGGCGATCCGCAGCACCGGAGGCATCGACCTCAAGTCGATGCAGGCGCAAGCGCTGCTGATGGGCGACGAGGTGCACAGCCGCAACGCCGCGGCGACGCTGCAGTTTCTTGCCGCGATCGCCGCACCTCTCGCTGGCGGCACGGCGCCGCGCGAGGCGGTGCACGAGACGCTGCGGTTCATCGCCGGCAATTCGCAGTTCTTTCTCAACCTGTCGATGGCGGCGAGCAAGGCGACGATGGCGGCGGCGCACGGCATCGACGCCTGCAGCGTCGTCACCGCGATCGCGCGCAACGGCGTGACAACGGCGATTCGCGTCAGCGGCCTCGGCGGCCAGTGGTTCGAGTCGCCGTCGGACCTGCCGCAGGGGCTGTATTTTCCCGGCTTCGCCGCGACCGACGCCAACCCCGACCTGGGCGACAGCGCGATCTGCGAAACCGCGGGCCTGGGCGGCTTCGCGTTGGCGGCATCACCCGCGCTGGTGCAGCTGGTGGGCGGAAGCGTCGCGCAGGCGATCGCGTACTCGCGTGAAATGCAGCAGGTCGCCGTCGCGCGCAATCCCGCATTGTCGCTGCCCAACCTCGACTTCGCGGGCGCGCCCTGCGGCATCGACATCCGCAAGGTCGTGGATACGGGGATCCGCCCGCTGCTCACGACGGGAATTGCGCACAAAGAGGCGGGGATCGGCCAGATCGGCGCGGGAATCGTGCGCACGCCGATGGCCTGCTATTGCGACGCGTTGCGCGCGCTGGCGATCAAGCTCCCGGCCGCGTAGCCATGCCAAGCGCACCCGCGAGCGCGCGCGGCATGGTCACCGCGCCGCATCACCTTGCCGCGCAATCGGGGATCGCCGTGCTGCGCGACGGCGGCAACGCCGTCGAAGCGATGGTGGCGGCGGCCGCGACCATCGCCGTTGTCTATCCGCAGATGAACAGCATCGGCGGCGACGGGTTCTGGCTGATCGGCCGCCCGGGCAAGGAGCCGACGGGCATCGATGCCTGTGGTCGCGCCGCGCACCTGGCCACACCGGACTGGTACCGCGAGCGGGGGCTGCTGGCGATTCCCGCGCGCGGACCACTGGCCGCCAACACCGTCGCCGGCGCCGTGTCCGGCTGGAAAGCCGCGCTCGAAGTCGCCGGTGGAAGACTGCCGCTCGCGCGCTTGCTGAGCGATGCGACCGCGTATGCGCGCGACGGCGTGCCCGTGACCGACAGCCAGGTCGACTACACGACGCGATTCCTCCACGAGCTCGCACCGCAACCCGGCTTCGCCGCGACATACCTGCGTGAAGGAAGGCCACCGGTCGCGGGTACTTTGCAGCGCTACCCGGCGCTCGCCGACACGTTCGACCAGCTTGCGCGAAGCGGTCTCGACGATTTCTACCGCGGCGAACTCGCCAGCGTGCTGGCGGGCGAGCTGGCCCGCCTGGGAAGCCCGTTGCGCATCGACGACCTGCGCCGGCACCAGGCGAGTGTCGTCACGCCACTGGCCGTCGAGCTGCCGGTCGGCACCGTCTACAACCTGCCGCCACCCACGCAGGGGTTGGCGTCGCTGATGATCCTCGCGATTTTCGATCGCATCCGCGGCAACGCCGAAGCCGAGTCGTTCGCGCATGTGCACGGAATCGTCGAAGCCACCAAGCAGGCGTTCCTGGTGCGCAATCGCCACGTGTGCGACCCGGACTTCATGCGCGCGCGGGCGGACGATTTCCTGAGCGATGCCGAGCTCTCCCGGTGCGCGCGCGCAATCGACGTCGCGCGCGCACGGCCGTGGCCGGAGCCCGCCGCCAAGGGTGATACCGTGTGGATGGGCGCGATCGACGGCGACGGCTGCGTGGTGAGCTACATCCAGAGTGTCTACTGGGAGTTCGGCGCGGGTGTCGTGCTCGCCGGCACCGGCGTCAACTGGCAAAACCGCGGCGCGAGCTTTTCACTCAACCCAACCTCGCATGTCGCGCTCGCGCCGGGCCGCAAGCCGTTCCACACGCTCAATCCGGCGATGGCGCGACTTGCCGATGGCCGGATGATCGCGTATGGCAATATGGGCGGAGACGGCCAGCCGCAGAGCCAGGCGGCGATCTTCAGCCGCTACGCGATGTTCGGCCAGGACCTGCAGCAGGCGATCAGTGCACCTCGCTGGCTGCTCGGTCGCACGTGGGGCGACATGAGCGTGAGTCTCAAGCTCGAGCGACGCTTCGACCCGGCGCTCGTCGACGCGCTGGCGCGCGCAGGGCACCAGGTCGAGTGGGTGGATGCTTATTCCGACCTGGTGGGGCATGCGGGAGCGGTGGTGCGCAATCGCGACGGCGTCCTCACCGGTGCGTCCGACCCGCGCTCAGACGGTGTCGTCGCAACCTGGTAGGTCGGCCTTGCGCATGCGGTGCGGTCGAACGCGCGGCGCTCACCGAAAGTACAACTGTCGGCGCGAGCCGAGCGCGTGTTTCGCACGGCGCGAGATTTCGACGTCGACATCGGCATGCATCTCGACCTCTGACGCGTTCGACATGGTGACGCGCCACGCGGCGAAACTTCTGCGCCTGCGGGACTATGGCGTCGGCGAAGGAAGCATCGCCGACCTCGTGGTGCTCGACTGCACGACGCCTGAAGACGGCGTCGCCGAGCTCGCGCAACCGCTGATGGGCTTCAAGCCGCAATGGACGCGCGCGCGGCG
>DATCFA010000194.1:0-4886 GCA_036509805.1 Casimicrobiaceae bacterium | reverse complement strand
CCGGTCGCCGTGTCGCTGATCCAGGGCAACGTGTCGCAGCACGCCAAGTTCGACCCCGAGTACCGCGACCACATCTTCCAGATGTATGCGCTGCTGGCCGAGCAAAGCCGCGGCCGGTTAATCGTGTTTCCCGAAAGCGCGCTGCCGGTATTCGCGCATCAGGTGCCCGACGCCATCTTCGAGCGCATCGGCCGGGCGGCCGACGCGCGCGACGGCGATGCGCTGATCGGACTGTTCACGCTGACGGCGCCGGCGAATCCCGACGACGATCCGGATATCCACAACAGCGTCATCAGCGTCGGCACCAACCGCTCGCAGGTCTACCAGAAGCATCACCTGGTGCCATTCGGCGAGACCATTCCGCTGAAGCCGCTGCTGGGCTGGTTGATCAACGACGTGCTGTCGATTCCACTGGCCGACCAGGCGGCGGGGCCGGCCAACGCGCCGCCGCTCGATGTCGCCGGGCAGAAGGTCGCCGTCGACATCTGCTACGAGGACGCCTACGGCGCCGAACTGCGCCGCAGCGCGCGCGATGCGACACTGCTCGTCAATGTCACCAACGACGCCTGGTACGGGCATTCGATCGCCGCGTGGCAGCACAACCAGATCGCCGCGATGCGTGCGCTGGAAAACGGCAAGCCGCTGTTGCGCGCGACGAACACCGGCGTCACGTCGGCTGTCGGCGCCGACGGCCGCGAGATCGCCAGCCTGCCGTGGTACACGCGCGGCATCCTCGAAGTGAGCGTCGCAGGACGCCGCGGCGAGACGCCGTACAACCGCTTCGGCGACGCGCTGCCGCTCGCATTCGCCGCGGTGCTGTTCGCGGCCGCGCTGATGGCGAAACGCCGCCCGTGACGGCCCGCGCGCGACTACCGTTAAAATCGGCGCTCGCCGGCAGAGTGGCCGGCGGACGACAGGACGCCGCGACGAACCGATGATCACCTTCCAGGATGTGATCCTGCGCTTGCAGGATTATTGGGGCCGCCATGGCTGCGCGCTGCTGCAGCCGTACGACATGGAGGTCGGCGCGGGAACCTCGCACACGGCGACGTTCCTGCGCGCGCTGGGTCCCGAGCCGTGGCGCGCCGCGTACGTGCAACCGTCACGGAGGCCCAAGGACGGCCGCTATGGCGAGAATCCGAACCGGCTGTTCCAGCATCACCAGTTCCAGGTAGTGCTGAAACCGTCGCCATCGAACATCCTCGACCTCTACCTCGGCTCGCTCGCGGCGCTCGAGCTCGACGCCAAGGCGAACGACGTGCGTTTCGTCGAAGACGACTGGGAAAATCCGACGCTGGGCGCGTGGGGCCTCGGCTGGGAAGTGTGGCTGAACGGCATGGAAATCACGCAGTTCACCTACTTCCAGCAGGTGGGTGGCCTCGATTGCAATCCGATCACCGGCGAAATCACCTACGGGCTCGAGCGTCTGTCGATGTGCCTGCAGAATGTCGAATCGGTCTACGACCTCGCATACACGCCGACCATCACCTACGGCGACGTGTTCCTGCAGAACGAGGTCGAACAGTCGAGGTTCGCATTCGACGCGTCCAACGTCGACAAGCTGTTCGACCAGTTCAGCCTGTTCGAAGGCGAGGCGACGCGGCTGCTGGCCGCGAAGCTGCCGCTGCCGGGCTACGAAATGATCCTCAAGGCAGGCCACACGTTCAACCTGCTGGATGCGCGCGGCGCGATTTCGGTGACCGAGCGCGCCGCGTACATCGGCCGCATCCGCACGCTTTCGCGGCTGGTCGCGCAGGCGTACGTCGACGCGCGCGCCGCACTCGGATTCCCGATGCTGCCGGCGGCGCAACGCAAGGCCGCCGCATGAGCACGAAGGGCCGCCCCGAGAGCGAATACCGGAGTGCGCAGCACGAAGGTACTGCCACGAGCACGAAGGGCCGCCCCGAGAGCCAATCAACCCCGAAGCGCGCAGCGCGAAGGGTAGTTCAATGAGCGAGCCTGCAACGCTGCTGGTCGAGCTGGTTACCGAGGAATTGCCGCCGAAGTCGTTGCGGCGCCTGGCGGATGCTTTCGCCGACGCCATCCACGCGGGGCTCGGCGCCCGCGGCCTGCTCACCGACACCAGCACCACGAGCGTTTTCGCGACGCCGCGCAGGCTCGGCGTGACGATCACCGGCATCGCCGCGCAGTCCGCGCCAAAAGAGTTCCGTCAGAAGCTGCTGCCGGTCAGCGTCGCGTTCGACGCTGCCGGTGCGCCAACGCCCGCGCTCACCCGCAAGCTCGCACAGCTCGGCATCACCGACGCGGCGTCGCTGACGCGCGCCAGCGACGGCAACGCGGAATCACTGTTCCACGCCGGTGTCGCGCCCGGCGTGCCGCTGGCGACCGCGTTGCAGGCGGCGCTCGACGAGGCGATCGCCGGCCTGCCCATCCGCAAGGTGATGGCCTATGCCGCCGAAGGTGCCTATTACAACGACGTCAGGTTCGTGCGTCCCGCGCACCGGCTGGTCGCGCTGCATGGCGCCGACATCGTGCCGCTGCGCGCGCTGCATCTGGACGCCGGCCGTGTGACCAGCGGTCACCGCTTCGCGAGCCGCGGCGACCTCGAGATCCCCAACGCGGACGCGTATGCGCCGCTGCTCGAAGCGGAGGGCAAGCTCACTCCTTCGCTCGCCGCGCGCCGCGACGCGGTCATCGCCGGCCTCCACGGTGCCGCCGGCGACGCAAGCGTGCTGATGCCGGACGCGCTGCTCGACGAAGTGACTGCACTGGTGGAATCGCCGGCGGTGTACGGGGGCAGCTTCGACGCGGCCTTCCTCGACGTGCCACAGGAGTGCCTGATCCTGACGATGCAGCAGCACCAGAAGTATTTCGCGCTGGCCGACGCCGAAGGCAAGCTCGTCAACCGCTTTCTGGTCGTGTCGAATATCGCGACGAGTGACCCGCGCGCGATCATCCAGGGCAACGAGCGCGTGCTGCGCGCGCGGCTCGCCGACGCCAAATTCTTCTACGACCACGACCGGCGGATGCCGCTTGCGTCGCGCACCCAAAGGCTCGACCACATCGTCTATCACAACAAGCTCGGCAGCCAGGGCGCGCGTGTTGGGCGTGTGCGCGCGATCGCCGCCGCGCTCGCGCCGTTGGTGGGCGCGGACGCGCAACAAGTCGACCGCGCAGCGCTCCTCGCCAAGGCCGACCTCGTCACCGACATGGTCGGCGAATTCCCCGAATTGCAGGGAACGATGGGCCGCTACTACGCGCTGCACGACGGCGAGGCGCCCGAAGTCGCCGACGCGATCGCCGAGCATTACGCGCCTCGCTTCGCTGGTGACGTGCTGCCTGCGGGTCCGGTCGCGCAGACGGTCGCCGTCGCCGACAAGCTCGAAGCACTCGTCGGAATGTTCGGCATCGGCCAGGTACCGACCGGCGACAAGGACCCGTTTGCGCTGCGCCGCGCGGCGCTGGGCGTCGTTCGCATCCTGGTCGAGAAGCGCATCGCAACGCAGGTCGCGCCACTGGTGAACATCGCATTCGCATCGTTCGATGCAATCGCCGGCTTCGGCGACGCGCGTGAGGAAGTGCTGGCATTCCTCAACGAGCGCCTGCGCGGCTACCTGCGTGACCAGGGCTACACGGCCAACCAGGTTTCCGCCGTGGTCGATGGCGCGCCGATCGAGTACCACCTCGTTCCGGAGCGGCTGAAGGCGATCCGCGCGTTCGAAGCGTTGCCCGAGGCGCCCGCGCTCGCCGCCGCCAACAAGCGCATCGTCAACATCCTGCGCAAGGCGGGCATCGCCGTCGGCCATGGTGACAAAGTGCCGATGGACGTCGACGCCGCGTTGCTCGGCCCCGGCGCCGAGCGCGCGCTGGTGCAGGCGTTCGCCGCACTCGCAGACGACGTCGACCGCAGGACCGCCGCCGGCGACTGGACCGGCGCGCTGGTCGCGCTCGCCGGTGCGCGCGCGGTGGTCGACGCGTTTTTCGCCGAGGTGTTGGTGATGGCCGACGACCCTGCGTTGCGCGCGAACCGGCTGAAGCTGCTGCATTCGGTTGCGGCCACGATGAACCGCGTGGCCGACATCGGCAAGCTCGCGCAATGAGCGCGACCGTTGCAGCGGCGACACGCCAAGGCGTCTCGTTGGTACCCGGCGACCGCCTGAACGTGCAGCGCAGCCGCCTGCGCGTTTAAACTCTGCGCCGTGGTCCCGTTCAATTCCGATTCCGGCGCGCCGACGCGCCAGCAGAAGCTGGTCGTGCTCGACCGCGACGGCGTCATCAATCACGACAGCGATGCGTTCATCAAGTCGCCGGACGAGTGGATTGCGATTCCCGGCAGCCTCGAGGCGATCGCGCGGCTCAACCAGGCGGGTTTTCGTGTCGTCGTCGCCACCAACCAGTCGGGCATCGACCGCGGCCTGTTCGACATCGGCGCGCTCAACGCCATCCACAACAAGATGCATCGCGCGCTCGCGCAGGTGGGCGGCCGCGTCGATGCGGTGTTCTTTTGTCCGCATTCGGGCGATTCGCAATGCGAATGCCGCAAGCCGCGTGCGGGCATGCTGCAGGAGATCGGTCGCCGCTTCGGCGTCGACCTGACCGGCGTACCCGCGCTCGGCGACAGCCTGCGTGACCTGCAGGCGGCGGCGAGCGTCGGTGCGCAACCGATGCTGATGCTGACCGGCAAGGGCGAGAAGACGCTGCGCGGCGGCGACCTGCCCGCAGGCACCCAGGTGTTTCCCGACCTCGCGTTCGCCGCCGCCGCGCTGCTGAGTGGCGAGTCGCGTGCCTGACCCGATGTCGGCACTGCGCTCGCTGCTGTTCCTCGCTTTCCAGCTCGTGGTCACGCCGGTCTACGCGGCGCTGATGCTCGCCACCTGCTGGCTGCCGCGCATTCCGCGCTACCGGATGGCGAAGAGCTGGTGCCG
>DATCFA010000193.1:0-7454 GCA_036509805.1 Casimicrobiaceae bacterium | reverse complement strand
GCCGAGCGTGAACTCGCCGGCGCTTACGTCCGCTGGGAGGCGCTCGAAGCGCGCAAGGGCGCCGACCGCTGACGCTACGGGGCCCGCACCGTCCCTTAATGACCGAACCGCAGCGCAGGCAAGCGGTCCTGGCCGGAGTGTCAATCGAGCTTGGCGCCAGACGCTTTGATGACCTTCGCCCATCTGCTGACTTCGGTCTCGACGTACTTGGTAAAAACCGCGGGTGACGTTACCTGCGGCACTGCGCCGTCCGCCGCCAGGTGCTCGCGGAACGCCGGCGACTCGACGACCTTGGCGATCGCGGCATTGAGTGTTTTGATGACCGGGGCCGGGGTTCCTGCCGGCGCGGAGATGCCGAGCCACGACGTTATCTCGTATCCCGGCACGCCGGCTTCGGCGATGGTCGGCGTATCGGGGAGGACTTTAAGCCGGGTGGAACTGCTTATTCCGAGCGCTCGCAGCTTGCCCTCGGTCACGAAAGGCATTGCCGCTGATACTCCAGCGAACATGAGGTTCACCTGGTCCGCGACGACCGCGACCAACGCCGGTCCGGTTCCCTTGTAGGGAATGTGCAGGAAATCGACACCGGCCATCGACTTGAAGAGTTCACCTGCGAGGTGCGCACCGCCTCCCGTGCCTGCGGACGCGAAAGTCAGGTCGCCGGGATGTGCCTTGCCGAATGTAATCAGCTCGGCCACGGATTTGGCCGGCACGCTCGGATTCACGACCAGGAGCAACGGATAAGACGCCACGTTGGTCACCTGCGCGAAATCATGCACGACGTCGTAGCCGGGCTTGGTATATAGCGTCATGTTGGCCGCATGGCTCGAGGTCATCATGAACAGCGTGTAGCCGTCGGCCGTCGCACGTGCGGCGGCGGCTGCTCCGATGTTTCCATTCGCGCCGCCGATGTTGTCGATAAACACCTGCTGCCCGAGCTCCGCCGACATTCCAAGCGCGAGAAACCGCGCCAGGATATCCGCCGGCCCGCCGGGCGGATAACTGACGATAAGACGCACCGGCTTCACCGGATACTGCGCGTTTTGCGCCATCACGCCATTGAATGCACCACCGAATGCAACGCATGCAACCAGTAAAAGCCTTGCGAACATCGTCGGACTCCGTTATCTGCCCAGGTCGGGCGCACTTTCGGTCAGCGAGGCCGTCACCTGTTGTGCCAGGCTCGTCACCGCCAGGTCGAACATCTTCTTGCCCATTTCCGCAGTCGCCTTGCTCGGGTCGCCCTGATGCCCGTCGCGCGACACCATCGAATGCGGGTAATGCCAGAACGGTCGCACGCCTTTGCCCGGCATCGGGTAGGTCTTGGACATGTCCACCAGGTCGGCGCGCAAGTGCAGCATCAGCGAGGTCTCCGCGACGTTGGCGTGGCAACGACCGAAGCTCTCATCGGTACTGAACCAGTTGCGCATTTCGGCATTGATGTCCCACCAATTGAGCGACTTCAACTTCATGTCCGCATACTTGCCGCCGATATTCGCAATTGCGGACTGGATCGGAAACTGGTTGGGGAGGTTGCCATTGACGAACAGCACCTTGCGAAATCCGTCGGCATGCATCCAGTCGCTCATCTCCTCCACGATCTTCTGGAACGTTTCCGGCCGCAGCGAATAGATGCCATGGAAGCCGCGATGATTCGACGAATGGCCGTAAGGAAGCGCAGGCAGCACGGGAACGCCGGTCAGTGCCGAAGTCGCCCGCGCGATCTCCTGCGCGATCAGGAAGTCCACGTTCAGCGGCAGATGCAGGCTGTGTTGCTCGACGGCGCCGACCGGGAGCATGACCATGTCCATTCCGCCGTCGACCAGACGCCGGATCTGCGGGTGACTCAACTCGTCGAGCAATATTGGTTTTGACATCGTGCATCTCCGGAATCAGGGGTTAAAGTCGCTCGCTCGCGTGCCGCATCGGACTGCATCGCGGCGACAGCCAAGCCGCTATTGTTGCTTCTTCAATCAATCGCACACAGCAAACGGTTAACGTGGGTGCCGACTCGCGGCTCGTTGACGATGAGCGCTCGTCCAGCGGCATGATTATCAGCACCCGAAACGCCTCGGCGACAACAGCGCTGTTACGGATTCGCCGCCGATGGCGTCGCGCACGAGTTCAGCCGTCGCGGGAGCGAGCGTCATGCCGAGCGTGCCGTGGCCGGCCGCGACAATCACCCGCGGGTTGTGCGAAAGGGGCCCGATGATCGGAACACCGTCGGGTGTCAACGGACGAAAGCCGGCCCACCCCTCGCTGAACGAAGGCACCCCACCCGCGAGGTAGTCGCCGGCAGCCGCGGCCATCGTGCGCAGTTTCGCCGCGTCGGGAACCGGATCGAACGAGCCGAGCTCGAGGCCGCTGGTCATGCGCACGCGCTCGCCCATCGGAGTGACGACGACCGATCAACGCACCACCGCGCTGGCCGAAGCCGGCGAAGTGATCGATGCGATTGCGCAGGGTGTCGTCGATGCCGATGACATCGCCGAGCTCGGTGAAATCGGTGACGACGCGCGGGTGCGCGCCGACGAGATCACGGTGTTCAAGATGGTCGGGCATGCGGCGCTCGACCTGTTCGTGGCCGTCGAGCTGCTGCGACGCGCGGGTGAAATCGTCACCGCGACAAGCTGACCAAGCGCAAGGAGCGTGAGCTCGCGCGTCGGTTTCCGCACCGACGCAGCGGCCCCGCTCTCCCCTTCGGCGCCGGCATGGCGCGTGATATGCTGGCTCGGCCGCAGTAGCCACCGACACTTCCGCCGCTCGCCCGCCAATTCCGCACGCAAAGGGATGCCATGTCACATCGCCTGCATCAGCTTTCGGCCATCGTCGCAATCACGTTCTGCATCGCCATCGGCGCGCACGCGCAAACGCTGCGCATCGGCCTCGCCGAGGATCCCGATGTGCTCGACCCGACGCTCGCTCGCACGTTCGTCGGACGCATCGTGTTCGCGGCAATGTGCGACAAGCTGTTCGACATCGACGACAAGCTCAACATCGTGCCCCAACTCGCGACGGGCTACACGTGGTCGCCCGACAACAAGGCGCTGACGATCAAGCTGCGCGCGGGCGTCACATTCCAGGACGGCGAGAAAATGGACGCTGCCGCCGTCAAGTACAGCATCGAGCGGCACAAGACGATGCCGGGCTCGAACCGCCGCGGCGAGCTGGCGCCGGTTGCGAGCATCGATGTCGTCGATCCGCTGACGGTACGCCTCAACCTGTCCGCGCCGTTTTCGCCGCTGCTCGCGCAGCTTGCCGATCGCGCGGGGATGATCGTGTCGCCCAAGGCAGCGCAGGCCGAAGGCGACAAGTTCGGCACCAAGCCCGTGTGCGCGGGCCCGTTCCAGTTCGTCGAACGCGTCGCGCAGGATCGCATCGTGCTTAAGCGCTTCCCCAACTACTGGAACAAGGCGGCGATCCATTTCGACAAGATCATCTACACGCCCATCCCCGACTCGACGGTGCGGCTTGCCAACCTGCGCTCGGGGCAGCTCGATTTCGCCGAGCGGATCGCCGCGTCGGACGTGCCGCAGATCAAGAGCGATCCGCGCCTGCGCATTGCGAAGATCACCGAAATCGGCTACCAGGGCATCACGATCAACGTCGGCAAGAGCGACTTCGCGCAGAAGAATCCGCTCGGCCGCGACCCGCGCGTGCGCGAGGCCTTCGAGCTCGCGCTCGACCGCGACGGCATCGTGCAGGTGGCGATGGACGGTGAAGCCGACCCCGGCAACCAGTGGGTGTCCCCCAGCAATCCGTTCTACGCGAAGAACGTGCCGATTCCGGCGCGCAATCTTGCGCGGGCCAAGGAATTGCTGAAGGAAGCCGGCGTGCCGAACCCGTCGTTCACGCTGATGACGCCGACCACCGCCGATGCGCAGCGTGTCGCGCAGGTCGTGCAGGCGATGGTGCGCGAGGCCGGGTTCGACATGAAGATCCAGTCGACCGAATTCGCCACGTCGCTCGACCTCGCCGACAAGGGCCAGTTCGACGCGTACGTGCTCGCGTGGAGCGGACGCGCCGATCCCGACGGCAACATCTTCAGCTTCGACGCCTGCAAGCAGCCGCTCAACTACGCCGGCTACTGCAAGCCCGAAGTCGACGACCTGCTGAAACGCGCGCGCACCGCGGGCGACGTCGGCGAGCGCAAGAAGCTGTACGCCGAAGTCGCGCAGATCGTGCTCAAGGACCGCCCGATCGTCTACCTGTTCCATCGCCACTGGCTGTGGGCCTACAGCAGCAAGCTGACCGGCTTGCGCACCGTGCCCGACGGTCTGGTGCGCGTGCAGGACCTGCGGTTCCAGTAGCACCGGCGGATGGCGGATGACCAGGTAATCGCGCAGCGGGCCGCTCCGCGATGCTGATCTTCCTGGCGCGGCGCATCGCGCAGATCGTGCCGACGCTGTTCTTCGTGTCGATCCTGATCTTCGGGCTGCAGCAGCTCCTGCCCGGCGACCCGGCGATGATCCTCGCCGGCGAGGACCGTGATCCCTCGGTGATCGCGCATCTTCGCGAAAAGCTCAATCTGGACAAGCCTCTGCCGGTCCGCTATGCGTACTGGATGCGCGGCGTGTTGCACGGCGATCTCGGCGAGTCGCAGCGCACCCAGCAGCCGGTACTTACACTGATCGCCGAAAAGCTTCCGGTGACGCTCGAGCTCGCCTGCATCGCGATGGTGATCGCGCTTTCGATCGGCATTCCCGCAGGCGTCATCTCCGCGGTGCGCCGCGGCAGCGCATGGGATTACGGTGCCAACGTCGTCGCGCTATGGGGATTGTCGACGCCCAACTTCTGGCTCGGCATCATGCTGATCCTGTTGTTCTCGGTGACGCTCGGGTGGCTGCCGGCTTCCGGCTACGTGAGTCCTTTCGACGACCTGCGGGCGAACCTGGCGGCGATGATCATGCCGGCGTTCGTGCTCGGCAACGCGATCGCAGCGGTGCTGATGCGCCATACGCGCAGCGCGATGCTGCAGGTGCTTTCATCGGACTACGTGCGCACGGCACGCGCCAAGGGCGTTCCAGAACGCGCGGTGATACTCAAGCACGCGCTGCGCAACGCGCTGATCCCGATCATCACGCTCGGCGCGCTGGAGTTCGGCACGCTGCTGTCGGGAGCCGTGCTGACCGAGCAGGTCTTCACGATCCCCGGATTCGGCAAGCTGATCGTGGACGCCGTGTTCAACCGCGACTACGCGGTCGTGCAAGGCGTCGTGCTGTTCACGGCCACCGCGTACATCGTGTTGAACCTGCTCGCCGATGTCGCGTATGCGCTCGCCAATCCGCGGATCCGCGCCCAATGAATGCGCCGGCGCTGCCTGTCCAGTTACTTTCGACCGATGCCGCGCCGGCGCAAGCCGGTCGCGCGCATTTCCTGCGCCGGCTGATGCGTCGACCGGTGGCCGTTGCCGGGCTCGGCGTCGTTGCCATCTTCGTCATCGTGGCGATTGCGGCCCCGCTGATCGCCCCTTACGATCCGATCGCCACCAGCTTCTCGGCGGTGCGCAAGGCCCCGTCCGCCGCGCATTGGTTCGGCACCGACGAAATCGGCCGTGACGTGCTGTCGCGCGTCATCTACGGCGCGCGCGCGTCGCTGCTCGCGGGGGTGGTGTCGGTGCTGATCTCGCTGTCGATCGGCATTCCAGCGGGTCTGCTCGCCGGTTACGCCGGCGGCATTGTCGATCTCCTCATTTCGCGGATCACCGACGCGCTGCTCGCCTGCCCGTTCCTGATCCTGGCGATCGCGCTGGCCGCGTTTCTCGGGCCGAGCCTGACGAACGCGATGATCGCCATCGGCATTTCGGCGACACCGGTGTTCGTGCGCCTGACACGCGGCACGACTCTCGCGATCAAGTCCGAAGATTTCGTACTGGCCGCGCGCGCCATCGGCAATTCGCCGATTCGCGTAGCGCTACGCCACGTGCTGCCGAACATCGTGCCGCCATTGCTGGTGCAGGCGACGCTCGCCATCGCCGCCGCGGTCATCGCCGAAGCGAGCCTGTCGTTCCTGGGGCTTGGCCAGCAACCTCCACAGCCGAGCTGGGGAAGCATGCTCAACGTGGCGAAGGATTACATCGACAACGCGCCGTGGATGGCGATCTGGCCCGGGTTGTCAATTTTCCTGCTGGTGCTGTCGTTCAACGTCGTGGGCGACGGATTGCGCGACGTGCTGGACCCGCGCAATGCGTGACCCGAAGACCCGCGCGGTTACTTGATGCCCTTGCGGGTGGCCGCGCGCCGCGCTTTGTCGTTCGTGCGATCGTCGTCCTGCGACGCCTTCGGGTCATCGCCGTTGCCCAAGCCGGTTTCCGGATACGTCGATTCCTCGTATTTGCGCTCGACAAATCCGCCGGCATCGGCGTCGGCTGCGCCGGCCGGCTTTGTGCCGGTGCGTGAGTGGGGTTGCGACGGTGGCCCTTCGGGCGCGGGCTGCGAGCTGCGGTTTGCCATGGTGATTTCCTGGAGGTTCGTGATGGTTGCGGCTTCGAGTCCGCTCAACGTATCACTACCGCATGCGCGCGCCTGTCGGTCGCGGGCGATATCGCGCGCCAGACAAAGCACGACGGTCAAATGCGCGGCGTTGCACGTGGCAATGCCGTAGCGCGCGGCCTCGCGCCAGCGGTCGTCACTCTCTTCGCTCGCCGTCAACCTCCGATTCGTCCACGCGGGTCCCGGCCGCATTCGGCGTGGCGAGATGCGCTGCCACAAGACAAATCGCCGCGACCACAATGGCGATGGCCGCCACCGTATACGCCAGCGTCCTGCCATGCCAAAGGCCGCCGAGCCATTGATTGAATCGCGCCGCATACACGGCCGACTTCCCGCCGATGCGCTCGATGTTGTACTCGTAGACCCTGCCGCTCGCGATTTCGGCGGCAGCGTCCGGCCCGGTGTCGTCGACGAACGCGTAGATGAGTGCAGCCGCCACCAGTCCGATCACCAGTGCGGTGACCGCAAGGTGCTGGAAACCGACGCGCAATCGCGATGAGTTCCCCGCGGGTGTCAGCGCATCGTCGGCTTTTTTCTCGGTGGATGACATTGGAAGCAGGCGTCGAACCGCATTCTAGACGCGCTGCTCGCAGCACGCCTAGATCTGGATCGGCGACGCTATTTTCCGCAGCAGCGACAGCACGCTGAAGGCGGCGAGAAGACTGGATTTCGGGTTGTCCGGCGAGGGCCGGGCCTCGACTTCGAGGCGCGCGCTGCCGAACGCTCCCTCCAGCGTCACCGTGTGGCGGTTGTTCGTGAGGCGCGGATTGCTGCGTATCGTGATCGTCGTGTCGTCGAGGCCGGTGGTCGCAAGGCTCAGCGCGGCAACGACGTTGACGTTCTGCGGGAAGCGCGCGATGGCCTCGCGTGCGCTTCCGCGGTAAATCTCCCGCACCGCGTCATCGGATGTTTCGGCGGCAGCCCCATTGAATGCACGCGGCGGCTTTTCCGTCGCCATCGAAA
>DATCFA010000192.1:0-3466 GCA_036509805.1 Casimicrobiaceae bacterium | reverse complement strand
CGGCGGCGCGCAAGCTTGCGCGCGCAACGTCGCCGGCCTCGCTGTCGGGCAGCAGGCCGATTTTGTCGTGCTGGACGCGCAGCATCCTGCGCTCGCGGGACTCGATGCCGCGCAAATGCTCTCGGCGCACGTGTTCGCGAGCGATCGCACACAAGCGATTCACGATGTGTTCGTCGGTGGCGTGCCGCACGTACGTGCGGGGCAGCATCGCGGCGAGCCTGACGCGAGCGCACGTTTCGTCGCGGTGCGACAGGCGTTGCTCACCGGATAGCCGATGAACACTCCCGCCCCATTCCGCCTGTACCCGGGAACACGCCCACTGCTGGTGTCGATGCCGCACGTCGGCACGTTCGTGCCGGCGCAGCTCGCGTCGCGCCTGACCGGCGACGCGCTGAAATTTCCCGATACCGACTGGCACCTCGAGCGGCTCTACGATTTCGCCGGCGCGCTCGGCGCTTCGGTACTGGTTGCCACGCATTCGCGCTACGTGATCGATCTCAATCGGCCGCCGGACGACCGCAACCTCTATCCGGGACAGGACACGACCGGGCTGTGCCCGATCGATACCTTCGATCGTCTGCCGCTCTATCGGGCGGGCGGCGTCGACGACGATGAGATTCGCGCGCGGCGCGCCGCGGTTTACGATCCGTACCATGCCGCATTGCGCGCCGAGCTCGATCGAATGCGCGCGCTGCACGGCAGCGTCGTGCTATGGGATGCGCACTCGATCCGATCGGTGGTCCCGCGTTTTTTCGACGGCCGCCTTCCCGATTTCAACCTGGGCACTGCCGACGGCGCCAATTGCGATTCGCGGATGGCCGGGCAGGTGCTGGCGATTGCGCGGCGCGCGGCCGGCCACAGTTCGGTGCTGAACGGCCGCTTCACGGGCGGCCACATCACGCGCCACTACGGCAGTCCCGCGCAACACGTGCACGCGATCCAGCTCGAAATGGCGCAATGTATCTACATGGACGAGCAGTACCCGTTCGACTACGTGCCTGCACTCGCCACCCAATTGCAGCCGCATTTACGCGATATGCTCGAAGCCGCGCTGCACTTCGTCGAGCGTGCCGCAGTTGCGTGCAAAGGACAGCCATGACCCGAAGACTCATCATCGGCATTACCGGCGCCTCGGGAATCGTCTACGGCGTGCGCGTGCTGCGGGCGCTTCGCGGGAGCGGCATCGAGACGCACCTGGTGCTGTCGCGCTCGGCGCGGCTGACGCTCGCCTGCGAGCTGCCGCTCAAGCCAGCCGATGTCGAAGCGCTCGCCGACGTCAACCACCGCCAGGAAGACATCGGCGCGTCGATCTCGAGCGGTTCGTTCAAGACGATCGGGATGATCGTCGCGCCATGTTCGATCCGCACTCTGTCGGAAATCGCGACGGGCGTGACGTCGACGTTGTTGACCCGCGCGGCCGACGTCGTGCTCAAGGAGCGGCGACGGCTGGTGCTGCTGGTGCGGGAAACGCCGCTGCACCTCGGCCACCTGCGCAGCATGGTCGCGGTCACCGAAATGGGAGCGATCGTGATGCCGCCGGTGCCGGCGTTCTACAGCAAGCCGCAGACCATCGACGACATCGTCGATCACACGATGGGGCGCGCGCTGGATCTGTTCGGCATCGACAACGACCTCGTGCGTCGCTGGCGCGACGCGCGCGAGCCTTCTAGCGCCCCCAACGCAACGCCAGCGGATTGACTTCAGACGCCAGCTCGAGCAGTCCCGCGCGCGTTGCCGGATGCAGCGGCTCGAGCGGGTGACGCACGGCGTCGCTGGCGATGACACCACCGGCCATCATCACGGCCTTCGTTGCGCGCAGCCCGCACTGCCGGTTCTCGTAGTTGATCAGCGGCAGGATGCGGGCATAGGCTGCCGCGGCCTCAAGCCGGCGCCCGGCGCGATGATGGATGACCACCGGCCTGATCAGGTCCGGCAACAGCGCGCTGGACATGGTTCCGGTTGCGCCGGCGTCGAGGTCGGCCATCAGCGTGATCGATTCCTCGCCGTCGAACGGCCCTTCGATTGCGCTGCCGCCGACGGCGATCAATGCGCGCAGCTTGGCGGCCGTGCCCGGAACCTCCAGCTTGAAGTAGCGCACCGAAGGCACGGCGCGCGCGAGCTCGGCCAGGAACGTCACGCCCAGCGGCACGCCGGACAGCGGCGCATCCTGCAGCATGATCGGGAGGTCCGTGGCATCGGCCACCCGTGCGAAATGCTCGAGCATCCCGGTTTCACCGGCGCGCAAGGCGGTACCGTGATACGGCGGCATCAGCATGATCATCGCCGCACCCAGTGCGTCGGCCCTGCGCGCACGCGCCGCCGCAACCGCGGTGCTGAAGTGGCTGCAGGTGACGACAACGGGCACGCGACCGGCGACGTGCGCCAGGCAAAGAGCGGTCAGCGTGTCGCGCTCGGCGTCGTCCAGCAGGAACTGCTCGGAGTAGTTGGCGAGGATGCAGATGCCGTCTACTCCCTGGTCGATCATGCAGTCGAGCACGCGGCGCTGGCCGTCGGGATCGAGCGCACCGTCGGCGGTGAAAGGGGTCGGTGCGACCGGCACGATGCCGGACAGCGGTTGCGGGTTCGTCTGGCGTGTCAACAGGATCTCCAGCGGTTTGAATCGGTCCGAGCGCGTGCCGCTAGATCAGCGGCGCCACCATCGGCATCAGCAGCCGCTCCGCGGCGAACAGCAGGAACACGATGACCAGCATCAGCAGCGTGAACTTCGCCACCTGCCCGATGAAGCGCAGGTAGCGGCGATCGCGCTTCAACATGTAGAGGAACAGCGCGACGCCGATCGTGGCGAGCGCGAGGAACAGCAGCAGTCGGACAAGGATCATCTTGATTGCGCGCAGTAGATGCGCGCCGGATCTCGCAAAAGGAAGGCCTTCGGTACCGCTGACGCGGCTCACGCCGGCGACATCTGCCATCCCTGGAACGCCGCGGGAACGTCGGATTCGGCGTCGAACGTGACGACCTCGAATGCGTCCGCATCGGCTAGCAGCGCGCGCGCGACCTTGTTGTTGAGCGCATGCCCCATCTTGAAGGCACTGTACTGGCCGATCAGCGGATGACCCAACAGGTAAAGGTCGCCGATGGCGTCGAGCACCTTGTGACGGACGAACTCGTTGTCGAAGCGCAGGCCCTCGCTGTTGAGCACCTTCGTCTCGTCGAGCACGATCACCGTCGCGAGGCTGCCGCCCAGGCCAAGGCCCGCCTCGCGCATCGCCTCGACATCCTGCATGAAGCCGAACGTGCGTGCGCGCGAAATTTCGCGCACGTACGAATGCTCGGCAAAATCGATGACGACGTGGCGGTTTTCCGAGCCGAACACCGGATGCGGGAAGTCGATCGCGAAATCGAGCTTGAAGCCGGCGAACGGCTCGAAGCGCGCCCACTTGTCGCCGTCGCGCATTTCCACCGTCTTGCGTACGCGCAGGTACTTCTTCGGCGCGCCCTGCTCGAC
>DATCFA010000191.1:0-6991 GCA_036509805.1 Casimicrobiaceae bacterium | reverse complement strand
CGCTTGCGGTATTCGGGCTCGGCCGACAGCAGCACCTGCCAGGTGCGGCCATACTTGTTGAAGTCGTTGACGTAGTAGCTACCCATCGTCGCCGACAGCGTGTTGAAGATGTCGCTGATCGGCACACCGGCCTTCTTCGCCTTTTCCCGGTCGACGTCAACGTAGAGTTGCGGCACCGCCGCGTGCCACAGCGTCTGCGCGCCGCCGAGTTGAGGGTCGCGGTTGGCGCGCGCGAGGAACGCGTCCTTCACCTCGGACAGCTTGGTCGATCCGCCGCTGCCATGGTTCTGGATGTAGAACTCGTAGCCGCCGGTGGTGCCGAGGCCGAAGATCGGCGGCGGGTTGAACGCCAGCACCAATGCGTCCTTGATGCCCGCGGTCTTGGCGAAAAGCTCGCCGACGAGTTGCTGTGCCGTGACGTGGCGCTGGTCCCACGGCTTTTGAGTGACGAACAGCGTCGCCGCATTGTTGCGGAATCCGCCGCCGATGAAATCGAAGCCGGTGAACGCGACCACGTCCTGGTTGTTGGCGTTGCTGCGCACGGCAGCCTCGACCTGCTCGACGACCTTTTGCGTGCGCTCGAGCGTCGCGCCGTCGGGCAGGATGATCGCGGAAATGTAGTAGCCCTGGTCCTCGTCCGGAACGAGGCTGCCCGGCGTGATGCGCCACATCAGCACGGTGCCGACGACCATCAGCGCGAACAGCGTAAGCCCGATGACGCCGCGGCGGATCAGCCACGCGACCCCATGCGAGTAGCGGTTGCGCACGCGCTCGAACCCGCGGTTGAATGCGGCGAAAACGCGGTTGGGCGCCTCGTGCGGCTTGAGTATCAGCGCGCACAGCGCCGGCGACAGCGACAGCGCGACCGTTCCCGAGATCACCACGCAGATCGAGATCGTCACGGCGAACTGGCGGTAGAGCTCGCCGGTCAGTCCGCCGAGGAACGCGATGGGCACGAACACGGCGACCAGCGTCAGCACGATCGCGATGATCGGGCTCGTCACCTCGCGCATCGCTTTCACCGCGGCGTCGCGCGGCGGCAGGCCTTCCTCGCGCATGATCCGCTCGACGTTCTCCAGCACGACGATGGCATCGTCGACGACGATGCCGATCGATAACACCATGCCGAACAACGTCAGCGTATTGATCGAGTAGCCCAGCACGTGGATGCCGGCGAACGTGCCGATCAGCGCCACCGGCACCGCGGCGAACGGGATGATCGCCGCGCGCCAGCTCTGCAGGAACAGGTAGACGACGAGGAACACGAGAATCATCGCCTCGCCCAGCGTCTTCAGCACCTCGCGGATCGACACCTCGACGAAGCGCGTCGTGTCGAACGCCACCGAATACGCGAGCCCCTGCGGGAAGCGCGTCGCGAGGCTCGCCAGCAATTCGTTGGATGACTTGCCGACGTCGAGCGCGTTGGCGCCGGGCGACAGGAAGATGCCGACCAAGGTCGCCGGCTTGCCGTTGTAGCGGCCGTTGAACTCGTAGCTCGCGGCACCCAATTCGACGCGCGCGATGTCGCGCAGATGCACGGTCGAGCCGTCGGGATTGGCGCGCACGATGATGTCGCCGAACTCCTTGGCGTCGGACAGGCGTCCCTTGGTGGTGACGGTGAAGACGAGGTCCTGTCCCTTGCCGATCGGCGACTGGCCCACCTTGCCGGCGGCGAACTGCGCGTTCTGGTCGTTGATCGCGTTGATGACGTCGGTGGGCGTCAGCTTCATCTGCGCCAGGCGATCCGGCTGCATCCAGATCCGCATCGCGTAATCCTTGGCGCCGAAAATCTGCACGTTGGTCGTGCCCGGCAGCCGTTTGATCTGGTCGAGCACGTTGAGCGTCACGTAGTTCGACGTGTCGAGGTCGGTCAGCGTGTTGTCGGGCGAGTAGAACGCGACCACCTGCAGGAACGACGAGCTGCCGCGCTCGACGGTGACGCCCTGCCGGCGCACTTCCTCGGGCAGCCGCGGCGTCACTTCGTTGACACGGTTGTTGACGTTGACGGCGGCGATGTCGACATCGGTACCGATCTCGAACGTCACCTGGATCTGCACGATGCCGTTGGACGCCGAGTTCGAGCTCATGTACTGCATGCCCGGAATGCCGTTGATGGCGTTCTCGAGCGGCGCTGCGACCGTGTCCTCGACCACCTGCGCGGATGCGCCCGGATAGGTCGCCTGCACGGTGATCACCGGTGGCGCGATTTCCGGATATTGGGCGATGGGCAGCGTGCGGATTGCGGCGAGACCCGCGAGCACGAGGAAAATCGAGATCACCGCCGCGAAGATCGGGCGGTCGATGAAAAAGCGCGAAAGCATGGTCGAGTGTCCCGGTCGCGGTTACGGCTTCGAGGGTTCGGCGCCCTTGGCGGGCGATGCGGGCGGGGCGCCCTTGGCGGGTGCTGCGCCCGGTGCGGCGCCTGCAGCACCGCCGGCAGCCGGTGCGCCGGTCTGCGCGCCATCCGGGATGATCGGCGCGCCGGGCATCAGCTTGGCGATGCCGTCGATGATCACCCCGTCACCGGCCTTGAGGCCCGACTCGAGAATGAACAGGTTGCCGCCGCTCGCATCGACCCAGTCGCCGAGCACCACGGGCCGCGGCATCGCGACGTCCTTGCCGTCCTTGTCCTTGCCGGCGACGTAGACGAACTTGCCCTGCGTGCCGTCCAGCACCGCGACCTGCGGCACGGTGATCGCGTCCTTGCGCGCAGCTCCGGCCAGCGTCACGCGGACGAACTGGCCGGGCTTCAGTGCCAGGTCCTTGTTGGGAATCTCGGCGCGCAACTCGTAGGTGCCGGTGGCCGGATTGACGCGCGTGTCGGAGAAGTTGATGCGTCCCTTGCGCGGAAACACCGAGCCGTCCGACAGCTTGATCGTCACGTCGTACGCATTGTTCGCGGGCAATACGAGCTTGCCCTGCGCTACCGCATTGTTGATCCGCAACTGGTCGTTTTCGGCGATGCTGAACTGGATCCAGATCGGGTCGACCTGCGACACCACGGTCAAAAGCGTCTGGTAGGCGGTGGCGAGCGCGCCTTCCGAGACCTGCGCGCGGCTCGACAGGCCGGAGATCGGCGATACGACGCGCGTGTAACCCAGGTCGAGCAGCGCCGAGTCGAGCTTCGCCTGCGAGGACTTGATCGACGCGGCGGCCAGGTCGGCGTTGGATTGCGCGTCGTCGGCTTCCTTCTGCCCGATCGCGTGGTGTTCGGCCAGCGGCTTGAGCCGCGCTGCTTCGCGATCGGCTTGCGCTTTTTGCGCCTGCGAGTGCGCGAGGTCGGCGCGCGCCGCCTCGACGGTGGCTTCGTAGGGCTTGGGATCGATGACGAACAGCAGTTGGCCGGCCTTGACCGGCTTGCCTTCGTCGAACGTGCGCTTCTCGACGATGCCGTTGACGCGCGCACGCACTTCGACGTCCTTGGAGCCGATCGTCTGGCCCGTGTACTCGAACGACACCGGCATCGACTTCGCCTCGACGGTCTGCACGGTCACGTGCGCGGGCGGAAAGCCGTGGAAGCCCTGCTGCGCGTGCTGGCCGCATGCGGCCAGCGTCAATACGGCAAAGGGCAACAGGACGCGGGGGGACAGACGCAACATGGGTTTCTCCGGGCGAATGTTTGGCGCGTTGTGCAGGGGAATCGCGCGCGTATGCTGCGCCGCAACTTGACGCTGGCGCATAATTTACATACATTCATGCATGTTTGCAATACCATTAGCGAAAAAATAACCATGGCCCGCAAGACCCGTGAAGGCGCTGCCGCGACGCGCGAAGCGTTGTTGGATGCTGCCGAGCGCGTATTTCGCGTGAAGGGCGTTTCGCATGCGACGCTCGCGGACGTCGCGCACGCGGCCGGGCTGACGCGGGGCGCAGTGTACTGGCATTTTCGCGACAAGGCCGAGATGCTGACGGCGATGTGCGAGCGCGCGTCGCTGCCGCTCGAGGCGATGATCGCGTGCTGCGGCGCCAACCTGAAGCTCGCGCCGCTCGCCATCCTGCGCGACAACGCCGTGCAGGGCTTGATGCGACTTGCACGCGACAGCCGCACGCAGGCGGTGTTCGATGTCGTGTTCAACCACTGCGAATCCAACGACGAGCACGCGCCGCTGTACGATCGGCGGCGGCAGAACGACGAGGGATGTCGGCAGCACGTGATGGGGCTGCTGCAACGCGCGATCGACGAGGGCGGCCTTCCGCCGGATACCGACGCGACGCTCGCCGCGGAGATCATCAAGGCATTCATGCTCGGCGTGATGCATGCCTGGATGCAGGATCCGCGGGCGTACGACCTCGAGCGCAACGCGCACCAGATGATCGATACGCTGCTCGCCGGCCTCGTGGTGGACCCGCCGCGTGTTGCTGGCCACGCCGTTGCCGCGGACGCCGCGAGCGTTGCCGCCGCGGATTGACGTTTTATACCTGTCAGGCGGGGAAAACATGCAAATGCGTACATTGGGCAGCAGCGGCATGCGAACAGCGCCGCTGGCATTCGGCGGTAACGTGTTCGGATGGACGGTCGACGAGCGCGGATCGCACGCGCTGCTCGACGCGTTTGTCGGCGCGGGCTTCAATCTGGTGGATACCGCCGACGTCTATTCGAAATGGGCACCCGGTCACGCAGGGGGCGAATCGGAGACGATCATCGGCCGCTGGCTTGCGAAGCGCGGCAGGCGCGACGACGTTCTGATCGCCACCAAGCTCGGCAAGCCGATGGGCGAAAACCAGCGCGGGCTGTCGGCCGCGTACATCGTGCGCGCCGTCGACGCATCGTTGACGAGGCTCAAGACCGACTACATCGACCTCTACCAGGCGCACGACTTCGATGCCGAGACGCCGCTCGAGGAAACGCTCGGCGCGTTCGCGCGGCTGATCGAACAGGGCAAGGTCCGCGCGATCGGGGCATCCAATCACACGCCGGCGCAACTGGCCGCGGCGCTGGACACCAGCACGCGGCTCGGCCTGCCGCGCTACGCGACGCTGCAGCCGCTGTACAACCTCTACGACCGCGCCGGGTTCGAAGGCGAGCTCGCGGAACTCTGCACGCGCGAGGGCGTTGGCGTCATCAGCTTCTACGCGCTGGCCAGCGGGTTCCTCACGGGCAAGTATCGCGACAAGGCCGACCTTGCCGCCAGCGCGCGGGCGACTTCCAACGCCAGATACCTGAACCCGCGCGGTCTGCGAATACTCGCGGCGCTGGACGAAGTAGCCGCGCGCTATCGCGTGAAACCGGCGCAGGTTGCGATTGCGTGGCTCGTCGCGCAGCCGTCGTTGACCGCACCCATCGCCAGCGCGACATCGCTCGCGCAACTCGACGAGCTGATCAGTGCGACGCGGCTCGCACTCGACGCCGATGCGCTTTCGCTGCTCGACCGCGCGAGCCGCGCAGACACAGACGACTAGCCAACGAAGTCGATGCTGACGCTGCCGATGCCGTCGAGCGCCGCCGTGAGGCGCGCGGGTTCGCTGATGCGCAATGGTGTTACCAGCGTGCCGGTGGTGACGAGCTGGCCTGCGCGCAATCCACTGGCGCCCAGCGTGCCGGCGTAAAGACATGCGAGCAGCGGCCTCCATGGATCATCCTGCGGGTGCCCGCCGATGGCCGCATGCGCCTCCACGCCATCCAGCGCGTAGCGGCACATGAGCTTTGCGAGGTCGAGCGTCGCGAAATTGTGTGTCGCGCCGCCGGTGATGTAGCCGAGATTGCCGAGGTTGTCCGCAAGGTGCACGGCCGGTGCCGGGAAAGCGTCGCCCTCGAAGCGGCTCTTCAGGAGTTCGATGCCGACCAGCACTTCGCCGATCGCAGCGGCGACTTCGTCGCGCGTATACGGGCGCCCGGGACGCGCGGGCAGGTCGTGCGACATGCGCATCGCGAGCTCGATCTCGACGACCAGCGTGCCGCTCGCGGGCAGCCGCCACGATGCACCGCTGGCGAGGATGTCGTTCGCGTACATCGGGGCGCTGATGGGCGTGCCATCCGCCAGCATGCCGACTTTGAAGCCGCCTATGACCAGGCCGAGTGTATCCGTCACCGCTTGCTGCGTGGCGTAGGCGACCACGTGGCTGGCGGGAACGAGTGCGGCGTCGGCGCGCGCGGGCGTGGCACTGCATCGCGCGGCAACGATCGCGTCGACCAGCGGGGCGAGTGGTGATGTGCGGGCGTTCATCGCCAAATTGTCGCATGCACGAAAAGTTCGCCGGTCGCCGCAAGCGCGATCGGATTGGCGCGAAACGCGTGAAGCCCCTAAGATAGCCACTTGCCGACGACCGGTCGCGACGCTCGCCGCACGAGGGCGCGAGGCAGCGGGCGTTCCGGCGGCCCTGCTGCCCGCGGCACTTGGAGGACACGATGGACGACGCTCCCGGTACCTTCCCCGGCCGGATGTTCGCGCACGCACAACACCAGCCGCGGCATCCGGCGACGCGCGAAAAGAACCTCGGCATCTGGCAGACGTGGACGTGGAGCGAAGTCGCCGCCGAAGTGCGCGCCATCGCCTGCGGCCTCGCGGCGATCGGCTTCGGACGCGGAATGCACCTTGCGATCATCGGCGACAACCGGCCGCGCCTGTATTGGTCGATCACCGCGGCGCAGTGTCTGGGCGGCGTGCCGGTGCCGATGTACCAGGACGCGCCCGCCGCCGAATTCGCCTATGTGCTGAACGACGCCGAAGTCGCGTATGCGATCGTCGAGGACCAGGAGCAGGTCGACAAGCTGCTGGAGGCGCGTGCGCAGGTGCCCACGCTCGCGCACATCGTCTACGACGATCCGCGCGGTTTGCGCGACTACGAGGGCGTCGTCGCGTACGACCGGCTGGTCGCGCTGGGGCGTGAATACGACGCCGCACATCCGGGCTTCTTCGACGCGCAGCTCGCGGCAATAGCGCCGCACGATGTGGCGATCATGCTCTACACATCCGGCACGACCGGCAAGCCCAAGGGCGTGCGCCAGTCGCACGCGGCGTTCATCGCCGCGGCGGTGGGCAGCGCCGCATTC
>DATCFA010000190.1:0-3234 GCA_036509805.1 Casimicrobiaceae bacterium | reverse complement strand
GAGGTGACGTTAGTGGGCAGCGATCTCTTTGATCAACTCCTTTCCGGAATCGGATACCCGGGGCTGCTGATGCCGCGTGATCGAAGGCGGTCGCAGTGACAGGTTCGGTGAAATCACTGCCGGACAAACGATCAGCGGCGGAGCAAGATTGAAGATCGCGCGCTTGTCCGGCGTCGCGTTGAGCCGGATACTTTGAATCCGGTTGTCGGACGACAACTGAACGCCATCGGTTCCGGCCGTGAAGTTGATCTCCGAGACGTCGTCTTCGCCGCGCAGCGACTGTCCGGGAGAAAGGCGAATGGAAGGCGCATTGGCCAAGGAACCGCGAACGACAACGTGATGAACGCCGGTGTCCTTTGTTGCCGCAACCAATTCATCGACTGTGGTGACTGATTTCTCCGGGCTATTCACGGGACGGCCTTTCATGGGATGGGCTTATTCTGCCGGAAGTCCGATCGCCGCAGTAGTACGCTCGCGCGACGACTTAATCCCCGCCTGAGCCCGGGTTCATTTCACGCCGCGCGCGCGGCGTTTGACGGCGCGCTGGTTCGATGCACGGCGCCGGAAGCAGTCGAGCGCATGGTCGTCGACGATGCCCACCGCCTGCATCCACGCGTAGACTATCACCGGTCCGACGAACTTGAATCCGCGCGCCTTCAGTTCGCGCGACATCATCTCCGATAGCGGCGTCTTCGCGTGCACGTGGCCGCTGCCCTCGATCGTCTTGCGACCGGCCAGCGCCCACACGAACGCGGCGAAGTCCTCGCCGTTGTCCTGCATCGCCAGGTAGGCGCGGGCGTTGCCGATCGTCGCCTCGATCTTGGCGCGCGAGCGGATGATGTCCGCGTCGGCACACAGGCGCTCGACATCCGCCGCGGTGTAGCGCGCGACGATCGCCGGGTCGAAGCCGCGAAACGCCTTGCGGAACGCGTCGCGCTTGCGCAGCACCGTCAACCACGAAAGTCCCGCCTGGAAGCCGTCGAGCATCAGCTTTTCCCATAGCGCGCGACTGTCGTGCTCGGGCACACCCCATTCGTGATCGTGATAGGCGCGCAGCAGCGGATCGCTTTGCGCCCATGCGCAGCGTTGCGGATCGTCGGCGTTTGCAGGTTGTCCACTCATGCGGCGTACGGGAAGGTTCCGGCAGCAGGAATCCAGCGAGGATACCGCGCTCGAGCGCCGACGCGGCCCGGCGCGAACTTCATCAACCGGCGCGCGGCGCGCGGGTCGACGACAACGCCGTCCGGAATATGCGACGATAGCGCGATGACGTACCTGCAAGCACCGGGCAACGGGTTGACCGCAGCCGCGGCGAACGCGCCTGCCGCGCGCCTGGCGATCGACGTGCTGTCGGCAGCCGCGCTGCGTGCAGCGATCGCCGAACTCTGCACGCTGCTGCAGGATGCGATCGACTCCAACGCGTCGGTGGGCTTCGTGCTGCCGGTTGCCGACGGCGAGCTCGAGGCGTTCTGGCACGAAGTCGCGCTCGACATCGACGACGGGATGCGTCATCTGCTGGTGGCACGCGACGCGGGTGCGATCGTCGGCACGGTGGCCCTCGCGCCTTCGATGAAGTCCAACCAGCGCCACCGCGCCGAAGTGCAGAAGCTGCTGGTGCTGCGCCGCGAGCGCGGACGCGGCGTCGGCCGCGCGCTGATGCAGCGGATCGAAAAGCTGGCTGCGAGCGAGGGGCGCTGGCTGCTGACGCTCGACACGCGCGCCGGCAGCGATGCCGAGCGGCTCTATCGGCGCTGCGGCTATGTCGCCGCGGGAGCGATACCCGACTACGCCACTGATGCCGACCGCACGCTCGCCGCGTGCACGTTCTTCTACAAGGCACTGGCGCACCCATGACGGCTCCTGCGCGGACGCTTTACGCAAGCGGCACGCCGTGGGAGCCCGTCGTCGGGTACTCCCGTGCGGTGCGCGTGGGTTCGCAGGTGTTCGTTTCAGGTACGACAGCGACCGCTGCCGACGGTGTCATCGTGGGGGCCGGCGACGCGTATCGCCAGACGTGCGCCGCACTCGCCAACATCGAGGCGGTGCTGCTGCGCGCGGGCGCCACGCTGCGCGACGTCGTGCGCACGCGCATCTATGTCGTCGACATCGCGCAATGGGAAGGCATCGGCCGCGCGCATGGCGAGGTGTTCGCCGATATTCGCCCGGCGTGCTCGATGGTCGAGGTGTCACGGCTGATCGCACCGGAAATCCTCGTCGAGATCGAGGCCGATGCGGTGATCGGTGGAAGCGATGGCAGTTAAGCGGCCGCCCGCGGCAAAATCCGTGGCAACCAACGGGAACGCCGCCGCGGGCGCGGCGTCCACGCCGCATCGGCGCCTCATTCGCCGGGTGGCGTCGAGCGGCCGGTTGGCCGCCTACCTGCTGGTGGGAACGCTGGGCTGCGGCGTGCTGGGTTACCGCTACATCGCCCACCTGTCGTGGCTCATCGCATTCCACCAGTCGTCGCTGCTGCTCGCCGGCATGGGTCCGGTGGTCACCGATCTCAGCGACGCCGGCCGCGTGTTCGAAAGCCTCTACGCGATGTTCTGCGGCGTGATGCTGCTGGGCTCGACGGGCATCCTGTTCGCCCCGTTCATCCATCATTTCCTGCATGCGTTCCATGTCGAAGACAGCGGCAGCGACAAGTGACGAATACTGGATGGGCGAGGCATTGCTGCTCGCGCGCGCCGCCGGCGAGCGCGGCGAAGTCCCCGTCGGCGCGGTCGTCGTGCGCGACGACGCGATTGTCGGCCGTGGCGGCAATGCGCCGATCGCGCACAGCGACCCGACCGCGCATGCGGAGATCGCCGCGCTGCGCGACGCCGCGCGCGCGCTGGACAACTACCGGTTGCCCGGCTGCGCGCTCTACGTGACGCTCGAGCCCTGCGCGATGTGCGCCGGCGCGATGATGCACGCGCGGATCGCGCGGCTGGTGTTCGGCGCGCACGATCCGAAGACCGGCGCCGCGGGATCGGTGGTCGACCTCTTTGCCGAGCGGCGGCTCAACCATCACGCCGAAGTCGCCGCAGGCGTGCGCGCCGCCGAGTGCGGCGAGCTGCTGTCCGCCTTCTTCGCCACGCGCCGATGAGCATCGCGTTTGGTATCTACGCGCCGTCGGGATTCGCCACCGAGCCGGATGCCGTCGCGCGTGCGGCAGCGCGCCTCGAGTCGCTGGGCCACCGCGTTGTCGTCGACACCGGCGCCTGCGTGCGCTGGCAACGTTTCGCCGGCAGC
>DATCFA010000189.1:0-6372 GCA_036509805.1 Casimicrobiaceae bacterium | reverse complement strand
GCACCCGCATCCGCTGCAGGGCGGCACGCTCGACAACAAGGTGGTGCAAACGCTGGCGAAGACGTTCGTCGCGCTCGGCTATGCGACGGTGCGCTTCAACTTCCGCGGTGTGGGCACATCACAGGGAACGTTCGACGAGGGCAACGGCGAGACCGACGACGCGCTGGCGGCGCTCGCCTATGCGCGGCAACGCTTCGGCGAATTGCCGCTGGCGCTGGCAGGGTTCTCGTTCGGCTCGTTCGTGCAGACACGCGTCGCTGCGCGCGTCGCGTTCGAGCGCATGGTGCTGGTCGGTGCGGCCGTCAACCGCTTCGAAGTTGCACACGTCCCGCCGGAAACGATCGTCATCCACGGCGAGGAAGACGATGTCGTGCCGCTCGCCGACGTGCTCAACTGGGCACGCCCGCAGCAGTTGCCCATCGTCGTATTTCCCGGTTGCGGTCATTTTTTCCACGGTCGCCTCGTGCAACTGCAGCAGGTGATCACGGCAAGCTATCCGCGACACGCATGAACGGCGTCGTGCTGGCGGTGAAGGACCTGCGCAAGCGTTACGGCGCGATCGAGGTCGTCCGCGGATTGTCGTTCGACATCCACCGCGGCGAATGCTTCGGCCTGCTCGGTCCCAACGGCGCCGGCAAGACCACGACGCTACGCTGCTGCCTCGGCCTGGTCGACCCTGACGGCGGCGAGATCACGATGGTCGGCGAGCCGGTGCCCAAGGCGGCGCGCCAGGCGCGCATCCGCGTCGGTGTGGTACCGCAGCAGGACAACCTCGACCCCGACTTCACGGTGACCGAGAACCTGCGGATGTACGGCAACTATTTCGGCATTGACCGCGCGACGCTCGACGAGCGCATTCCGCGATTGCTGGAATTCGCCGGATTGACGGCGCGCGCCGGCGTATCGCTGCGCACGCTGTCGGGCGGCATGAAGCGGCGGCTGACGCTCGCCCGCGCGCAGATCAACGACCCCGAACTGCTGATCCTCGACGAACCGACAACCGGACTCGATCCGCAGGCGCGGCACCTGATCTGGGATGGGCTGCGCCAGTTGATGAAACAGGGCAAGACCATTCTGCTCACCACGCACTTCATGGACGAAGCCGAACGCCTGGCCACACGCCTTGCGGTGATCGACCGCGGCGCGATGATCGCCAGCGACACGCCGCGCGCGCTGATCGCCGCGCACGTCGAGCCGGAAGTGGTCGAAGTCTACGGCGACGAAGCGAAGGACTGGGCCGAACAGTACGGACGGCGCATCGCCGAGCGGCTCGAGATGTCGGGAGAGACAGCGTTCTGCTATGCGCGCGACCCGCGCCCGTTGCTCGACGACCTCGCCACGCGCAGCAACGTGCGCTACCTGCACCGCCCGGCGAACCTCGAGGATCTCTTCATCAAGCTGACGGGGCGCGAGCTGCGCGACTGACCGATGAGCTTCGCCACCAAGATACTGCGCGCGCCCGAGCTTTCACTGCGCTTCGTGCCGGTGTGGAAACGCAACCTGCTGGTGTGGAAGAAGCTCGCGTTCGCCAGCGTGCTCGGCAACATCGCCGACCCGCTGCTGTACATGCTCGCGCTGGGCTACGGCCTCGGCTCGTTCATCGGCAACGTCGGCGGCATGCCGTACATCGCGTTCATCGGCACCGGCATGGTGTGCCAGAGCGCGATGTTCACGGCGAGCTTCGAGGGAATGTATTCCGCGTTCTCGCGGATGCACGTGCAGCGCACGTGGGAGGGCATCATCAACGCGCCGATCGCGCTCGACGACGTGATGCTCGCCGAATGGATCTGGACGGCGTCGAAGGCGGTGCTGTCGACGACGACGATACTGGTGGTGATCCTCTTCCTGGGATTCGGCCACACGTGGCTCGCGCTGTGGGTGCTCCCGTTGGGCTTTCTCGTCGGCCTTTGCTTCGGCGCGTTCGGCCTGGTGATGAACGCGCTTGCGCCGAGCTACGATTTCTTCACCTATTTTTTCACGCTGGTACTGACGCCGATGCTGCTGTTGTCCGGGGTCTATTTCCCCGTCGACCACATGCCGCCGTGGCTAGCGATGGCGGCCAACGTGCTGCCGCTGAAGCACGCGATCGACCTCGCGCGGCCGCTGATGACCGGCGAAGCACCCGCTCGCGTGCTGCTGCACGTCGGCGTGCTGCTCGCCTACGCGGCCGCGGCGTACTATGTTGCGCTCGTCCTCACCCGCCGCCGCCTGCTGAAATGAAAGTGGGGTCAGAGACGACTTTCCGACTATCTGATTCCGCGGTCGGCATTCCGCGGTAAGTCGTCTCTGACCCTACTTTCCATGTCAATCGAATGCTGATCGTCAAGTCGCTGCACATCATCTTCATGGTCACGTGGTTCGCGGGCCTTTTCTACCTGCCGCGGCTGTTCGTCTATCACGCGATGGCCGCACCCGACGACCGCATCGGCATCGAGCGTTTCATCGTGATGGAGCGCAAGCTCTACTTCGGCATCATGACGCCCGGCGCCGTGCTGACGATCGCGTTCGGCTGCTGGCTGTGGCTCGGCTATGGAATCACCGGCGGCTGGCTGCATGCGAAGCTGGCGCTCGTCGTGCTGCTCGTCGCGTTCCACTTCTATCTGGGCAAGCTGATGGCCGACTTCCGCGCCGGACGCAATCGCCACGGACACGTGTTCTATCGCTGGCTGAACGAGATTCCGGCGTTGCCGATCCTGATCGCGATCGTGTTCCTCGTCGTGATGAAGCCGTTCTGACGTGACCGAACGCTTCTTCGCTACCTGCCCTCGCGGACTCGAAGGCACGCTCGTCACCGAACTCGGCGCGATCGGCGCCATCGACGCCGCAGGAGTCGACGGCGGCGTGGGCTTCGCGGGCGGCTTCGACGTCGCGTACCGCGCCAACCTCGAATCGCGGATCGCCAGCCGCGTGCTGTGGCGCGTCGGCAGCGGCCGCTATCGCAACGAACAGGATGTGCACGCGCTTGCGAAGTCGATCGACTGGAGCAAACATTTCCACGCCGAGCGTACGCTGCGCGTCGACGTCGCTGCGACGCGCTCACCGCTGACGAGCCTCGAATTCGCCACGCTGACCATCAAGGATGCGGTATGCGACCGCTTTCGCGACGACACCGGCACGCGCCCGTCGGTGGACAAGCGCACGCCGGACGTGCGGGTCGCGGCCCACCTCACCGCCGACGAAGCGACGTTCTACCTGGACACGTCCGGAGAGCCGCTGTTCAAGCGCGGCTACCGGCGCGACACCGAGGAGGCGCCGCTGCGCGAAAACCTCGCGGCGGGACTGATCGCGCTGGCGGGATGGAACCCGGATACCGCATTCCTCGACCCGATGTGCGGCAGCGGCACGATCGCCATCGAAGCCGCGCTGATCGCCGCCGACCGTGCACCGGGACTTGCGCGGACGTTCGGCTTCCAGAAGCTCGCGTGGTTCGACGGACCGTCGTGGCAGCGAATGAAGCAAAGCGCACGCGACCGCATTCGCGACGCTCCGGCGTCGCCGCTGATCCACGCCAGCGACATCGCACCGCAGGCGGTGGCGAAGGCGATGTCGAACGCGAAGGCGGCCGGCATCGCCGACTTCATCACGATCAGTCAGGCCGATTTCCTGACGCGCGATGCGCCCGCGTCGCAGGGTACGCTGATCGCCAACCCGCCGTATGGCGTGCGCCTGTCCGACCAAGAGGCAATCGCGCGGATGTACCCGCTGATCGGCGACGCGCTGAAGAAGCGCTTCGCCGGCTGGACCGCATGGCTGCTTTCCGCCGACAAGACGCTGCCCAAGTGGCTGCACCTCAAGGCCGACAGCCGCACGCCGCTGCACAATGGCGCGCTCGATTGCCGGCTCTACCAATACCGGATCATCGCGGGCCGGATGATAGAATGATGTGCGTTGACCGACGCTAACTGCAGGCTGCAACCATGGGAATGCTTCCCGCGCGCAACTACGTTTCGGAACACACGACGTTCATCCGCGACCTGCTGAAGCGCAATCCGGAGATTGTCGACGACCAGCGCAAGGGCCGCGCCATCTGGTGGGACAAGACGCCGCGCGAACTCGACAGCGTGCGCAACATGGACAAGGGCAGCGTTGCGATGAAGCCTTACGTCTATTCGCTGGACGAATAAGCGCCAGCCCGTTTGCCGCGCGTCACGAAGGGCGCGCGCTGCCGTGAATGAAATAGCGCGGCGTCTGCGTCAAGTCCGCGCGCCATCCAAGCTTGTCCAGCGCGTCGTGCAATCGCTGCGGCGTCCAGAAGCGCTTGACGATCCGGTACGTCGAGCCGTCGTCGAGCTTGCGCGTGGCGACCTCGCTGCCCGATTCCGGCAACACGTGATTGACGGCCGTCGACGTCGGATCGTGCGCCGAATCGATCAGGTAAACGGCGCCGCCCGGCGCCAGTGAATCGCGCAACGTCGACCAGAACGCGTCGAAGCGATCGCTGGGCACGTGCGACAGCCAGAAGCTCATGAACACGATGTCGTAGCGCGCGGTCGGCCGCCATGCGAAGAGGTCGGTCTCGGCGAACGTCACATTGGTCACACGCAGTTGCGCCAACCGGGCGCGATTGATCGCGATCACTTCCGGCGACGCGTCCAGCGCCGTCAACGACTCCACCGCCGGCGCGAGACGGCGCGTGAAGAGCCCCGTGCCGCATGCGAGTTCCAGCGCGTTGGCCGGTCGCTCTGTACGCAACCAATCCGCCAAGCGAGTTTCGACCGTTGCAATTTCCGCGAACCACGCGGCGTTGAGTTCCGCCCCGCGATCGTAGCGACCCTCGCGCAGCCACCACGCATCGTATTCGCCGGCACGCGCGCGGTAATAGGCGACCTGGTCGGCCAGCAGCGTATCGGAAGGTTGGACTGGTGCGGGCGTCATCGGCACGGCGTGGATTCCACTACAATCGACGCACGCTGAATCTTACGCTGCGCCGCTGCGCGGCCGCCCTGTCAATGAACATCCACACGCGAACCCAGAATACTCAACGCGGCGGCGCGGGCCGCATGATGCTGGCGGTGCTGGCGATCGTCGCAGCACTCGCCGCCGTCGAGTTCTATGCGCTGCATCGCGCCGGCCGCATCGACACTTCGACGCCACCAGCATCCGCGGCGAGTATCGCGAAGCTGCCGGCGGGCATCATCGGCTCGGTCGACACACCGGGCGCCGAAACCATTGTCGGCGACCACCTGCAACTCGCCGGCTGGGCGCTGGCGCCGTCGGGCATCCGCCGTATCGACGTCGATGTCGATGGCAAGCCCTACGCGGCGCACTACGGCCTCGCGCGCAACGACGTCGCTGCAGTGAAGCCCGACTACCCGGGTGCTGCGACCGCCGGATTCACGTTCGACGGCGACTTTTCGACATTGTCGCTGCAACGCCATGAGGTGCGCGTGATCGCCACCGACAACAACGGCGCCACCGTCACGCTGGCGCGCAAGAGCCTCGTGAGTCCTGCGGCGATGTCGATGTGGAAGGGCGTGCTGGACGCGAACCCGTCGTTTGCGCAGCGACCGTTCTGGTTCCTGATGGCGACCTCCGGCGTGTCGCAAGGCGGCGCCGCCGGCATCGAAACGCAGTACGTGGGTCTGACCTCGGTCACCCAACGTGTCGGCATGTCGGTGCCGATCCTCTATATGCGCACGACCAAAGGCCTTGCCGGCGATTTCGTTTTCGATCCGCGATTCGACCTGTCGCGCAAGTGCGGCCATCGCGCAGTGGCCGACGACAACCTGCAGGAAGTGATCGACTACGCAATCGCCAAGCATGTGCCGGTGAACTTCATCCTCAACGGCGGTATCTGGGGCGATGCGAGCTGCGACTCGCGCGAATGGGACCTGACCGATCACCTGCAGCTCGACGAGATCAATTGCCAGTGGGACGACCGCAACGTCGTGCTACCCGACGATTTCAAGAAGGGACTCAATGGCTCGACCGATTCGCCGCTGCTGTCGCGCTCGCTTACCTACAATGTGTATGCAAGAAAAGTGCGCGAATACAAGCGCCGCAACCTCACCGCTGCTGCGCGAATCGTCGCGCAATTCGCGCGCGAGCATCCCGAACTTTTTGTCGCGGTCAATCTCGACGCCGACACCTACATGAATCCGTTTGTGCGAGAGGGCCGCCGTTTCGATTACAACCCCGGAATGCTGCGGCAATTCCGCGAATGGCTCGCGGGCACGGGCGCGTACGCCGGCCATCCCACCGATGGAGCGCCGGACCTGTCGTTTTATCGTCGCAAGACACCGCTGTCGCTCGCCGACGTCAATCGTATCGCCGGCAAGCATTGGAAGACATGGTTGGAGGTCGATCCACCTCGCTATTTTCCGGGCGACGATGGACAGCCGGTAAAGGTCGGCGAAACGCCGTTTTGGCAGG
>DATCFA010000188.1:0-3148 GCA_036509805.1 Casimicrobiaceae bacterium | reverse complement strand
CGTAGGCGGCGACCAGCCGGCGCGTGTCTTTCTTCGTATCTACGCCGATCAAAAAACCGCTGCCGGGCAGGCGCGCGCACTGGCGCACGATGCCCGCAAGGAACCCATGTGCTGCCGCATGCGGGAAATTGCCGATCGACGAGCCCGGGTAGAAAAACGTCGCCGCATGGCGGTCGAGGTCGGCGTCGAGGTCGAGTCCCTGCGTGAAGTCGGCGACGATGCCGCTGATGCGGAGCGTCGGATGCTCGGTCGCCAGTGCCGCCAAGGCGGCGCCCAGCGCCTGCGCGGCGATGTCGACGCCGATATAGCGCGCAGGGCGCAGCGCGGCGAACCAGTCCGCCGCCTTGCGGCAATCGCCGGCACCCAAGTCGACGAGTTGCGTGCCGGTGCCGATTACCTGCGCGATGTCGCCGCGGTAGGCGTCGAAGATCGCGCGCTCGGTGCGCGTCGGGTAGTACTCGGGCAATTCGCAGATCGCGGCGAACAGCGCGCATCCGGACGCATCGTAGAAATACTTGGGCGAGATCGACGCGGCGGGTGCGCGCAGTGCGGCGATCATCGCGCGTCGCTCGGCACCCTCGTCGATGCGCAGGCGCTGCACGATCGGCGGCGCGTGAGTCACCGCGCAGGCGCCGCTGCGGCGGTCTCGACCTGATGCACGATCGCCGCGTCCTGCCAGTCGAGCGCACCCGCGATCCATGCATGCACGCGGCCATCGGCGCCGACGACGAAGCTCGACGGGTAGACGCCCACGCGCCACGCCGCAGCGGTATCGCCGTGCGCGTCGAGCAGGATCGGCACGTCGACCGGATAGCGCGCGACGAAACGCTCGACGCGCGCAGGCGCTTCACCGACGTCGACGGCCAGCACGACGATGCGTCCCTGCGAACGGGCCGCGAGCGCCGCCAGTGATGGCATTTCCTCGCGGCAAGGCACGCACCACGTCGCCCAGAAGTTGACGATCACCGTCTTGCCACGCAGCTTGGGCAGGTCGTAGGGCCTGCCCTGCAGATCGGTTAGTGCGAGCGGCGGCGGCGCGCCGTCGTTCCACGGCAGCAGCGTGTTGACTTCCACCGCCGCCGCCGGGGCGGCGGACGCGGCTGCACACACCAGCGCAAAGCCCAAGGTGCGCAGCGCGCGCAGCACCGCGTCAGACCGCGGTGAGCTCACGCGAGCGGATCGTGTACTGGAAATTGTCCGGGTCGAGCGAATCGAGGCGGCCTTCGCTGGTTTCCGCCTGCGGATACATCAGGAATCCGATCGCGCCCCGCGACGCGTTGGCGAGACGCACGTCGTGCGCGAAATTCCACGCGATCCAGTTCATTTCCCATCCGCCGAACAGCGTGCGGCGCGCGGCGACGACCATCGGGTCGTCTTCACGCTTGCCCCCATCCTCCTCGAGGATGACCTTGCGCACATCGGCCGGGTCGACGGGCACCCAGCCCAGGCCTTCGGCGTAAAACTCGGCGCGGCAATGCTGCGCGCGCGTGATGTCGCCGGACTTGCCGAGGCTCTTGTAGCCGCGCGCCGAGTCGGCGACACGAATGCCGTACGCGTCGCGTGCCGGTATGCGCAGCGAGCGCGCCATGCCGACGAACAACGCGTTCAAATCGGCGCACTTGCCGCCCAGGTTGCCCGACTCGAGCATGAATTTGATATTGCCGGTGCCGCAGCCGCGCACCTTCGGGTCGCGGAACGTGTTGTCGCAAATCCAGTCGTAGAGCGCGCGCGCACGCTCGACATCGGTATGCGCGCCGCGCGTGATCGACTGCGCGGTGTCGAGCACGACGCCGTCGATGGGCAGCAGCGTCGTCGCGTGCGTATAGCGCTGTGCGAGTACCGGATCGAGCGAGGCGGCCAGCGTCGCACGCGCCAGGTCGACGCTGCGGTCGCGCGTCGCGACACGGCTCGTCAGCGTGACGCGTGCCGTCGTCCCCGGCGGCCAGGATGCGGCGACGAACGCCGCGCCGTACGCCGGATCGGCCTCGAGCACGAGCTCGCCGCGGTCGCTCGACCAGCGGTCGCCCAAGCCCTTTTGCCAGTCGGTGTCCTCGCGCAGCGGTACCGGCAGCCAGACACGCGTCGCCCCCGCCGGAAACAGCACGTCCACTTGCGTGGACAACTCGAACACGCGCCAGCGCGCGCTCATACCTTCGGCCGCACGCACGCCGGGCGACACCGCCGCCATCGCCGCAACCGCCGCCGTCACTTGCAGGAAATCACGTCGCTTCATCTTGCGCGCTTCATTCGATTCGCAATCCGCCCATGTCGTGGCCACGATTATATCGCGACGCTGCGCGAGCGACCCGGTGCAGGTCGTTGCGCGAATCAACGTTGCGCAGCGCATCGTCGTGGCTGATCGGCCTCGATGCCCCGCGCGCCGTGCACGCGATGCGCGACGGGGCGCCTGTGTGGCGGGACTTATTGACGGGTGGCCGATGCCGCCGCCAACGCCAGCGCCCGCCGATACGCGACCAGCGCAAGAATGCCCACCACCACCATCGCGTACGGTGCGACGCGTCCGGAGGCGTCGGCACTGAGCACCACCGACAGCGTGACCGGCGCCAGCGCGCGCGCGAAGAACTGCGGCCGCGCGAGCCGCCCGAGCAGCCTGCCGTAGCCGTCGCCACCGAACAACGTGCGCGGCACCGTGCCGCGAACGATCGTGAACACGCCGTTGGCCCAGCCGTAGGTGACGGCGAACGCGAGCGCAACGATCCACACACCGCGCACTTCGGTCAGCACGCAAAGTGCCACCGCCATCAATGCGAATGCGAAGGTCCCGGTGGCGGTCGACGCCACGTTGCGCGCGGCGCCATATTCGACAAGCCGTCCTGCAACCTGCATCGGGCCGATCATCGATCCGACCAGCACGGCATCGCGTGCGGCAAGCCCGGTGGAGGTGAGCAGCGTCATCAGGTGCGCGGAAATGGCCGCTGTCAGGAACGACAGCAACGACATCGCGACGGCCAGCCAGATGAACGCCGCGGAAACCGGTGGCGCGCGCGCGGTCTTCACCGCCGTGGCAATGGTGGTGGCCGCGACCGCGCGCGCCGAGCGAGGCACGCACAGCGCATGCACGGGCAGGCACAGCAGCAGGTGCAGCGCCGCGTACAAGGCGAATGCCTCGCGCCATCCGCCGTTTTCC
>DATCFA010000187.1:0-5426 GCA_036509805.1 Casimicrobiaceae bacterium | reverse complement strand
CCTCACCGACATCGTCATCAATGTGTCGCCGCACGCCGAGCTGATGATGGCGACACTGGGTGACGGACGCGCGTTCGGCGTGGCGCTTCGCTATTCGCGCGAGCCGCTTCCGCTGGAAGCCGCTGGCGGCATCGCCACCGCGTTGCCGCTGCTCGAGCCCGGCCCGGTGGTGATCGTCAGCGCCGATATCTCGAGCGATTTCGACTACGCGACGCTGCTGCCGCGCGCCGCACGCATGGCGAGCAATCCCGCGTCGGCGCGCGCGCACCTCGTGATGGTGGACAATCCGCCCTGGCATCCCGGAGGCGATTTCGTGCTCGACGGTGCGCGGCTGGCGCTCGACGGCGGTACGCGGCTGACGTATGCGAATATCAGCCTGCACGACAGCGCGCTGTTCGCGAAGCTTCCGCGCGCGACGCCTCTCAAATTGCTACCGCTGTGGCGCGACTGGATCGCGCGCGGCATCGTATCCGGCGAACGTTACAACGGACGCTGGAGCAACGTCGGCACACCCGCCGACCTCGCACAACTCGACGCCCAACTGGCGTCGCGACCGACATCGGAACCTTGATGAACCACGCCGCCGCCAATCCGCTGCTCGCCTTTCCCGAATTGCCGCGTTTCGACGAAGTGCGCGCCGAGCATGTGGGTCCCGCCATCGACACGCTGCTCGCCGCCGCGCGCGCCACCGTCGACCAGGTTGCCGGCGACGTGTCGCCGCCGACATGGCAGACGCTCGTCGAGCCGCTGGAAGATGCGCTCGACCGCCTCGACCGCGCGTGGAGCGCGGTCAATCACCTGAACGCCGTGGTCAGCACGCCGGCGCTGCGCGACGCCTATCACGAGGTGCTGCCGAAAGTCACCGCGTTCTTCACCGACTTGGGACAGGACGCGCGCCTGCACGCACGCTACAAGCTGCTGCGCGCGTCCGCCGCATGGCAGTTGCTGAGCGCGACCGAGCAGCGCGTCATCGACAACGAGTTGCGCGACTTCCGCCTGTCGGGCGCCGAGCTGCCGGATGCGCAGAAGGCACGCTTCAAGGCGGTCGAGGAGGAGCTCGCCGAGCTTTCAGCGCAGTTCGACGATCATGTGCTCGACGCCACCAATGCGTGGTCGCTCGTCGTCGACGACGCGGCAATGCTCGGCGGCGTTCCGCGCGACGTGGTCGACGCCGCGCGCGAGGAAGCCGAACGCGACGGCGAAGCCGGCTACAAGCTCACGCTGCGGATGCCGTGCTACCAGCCGCTGATGCAGTACGCGGACAACCGCGACCTGCGCGCCACGCTGCATCGCGCCTACGTGACGCGCGCATCCGAGCTGGGCGCCGATGCTGCGTGGGACAACACGGCGATCATTGCGCGCACGCTCGCACTGCGCGAGGAAGCGGCGCGGCTCCTGGGCTACGCCAACTACGCCGAAGTGTCGCTGGTGCCCAAGATGGCCGGCTCGCCGGCCGAAGTGCTGGCGTTCCTGCGCGACCTGGCCGCGCGCGCGCGGCCGTTTGCCGTACGCGACCTGCGCGAGCTCGAGGAATTCGCCGCGACCGAACTCGCATTGCCGAAGCTCGAGCCCTGGGATTACGCATACGCATCGGAAAAACTCAAGTCCGCACGCTATGCGTTCTCCGAACAGCAGGTGAAGGAATATTTCCCCGAGCCGAAGGTCGTCGCCGGCCTGTTTCACGTCGTCGAAACGTTGTACGGCGTACGCATCCGCGAAGCGTCGGCGCCGGTGTGGCATGCGGACGTGCGCTTTTTCGAAATCCGCGACATCGCCGATACGCTCGTCGGCCAGTTCTTCATCGACAGCCACGCGCGCACAGGCAAGCAAGGCGGCGCGTGGATGGACGACTCGATCAATCGCCGCAAGCTGGCCGCGGGCGCGCAACATCCGGTCGCGTACCTGACGTGCAATTTCGCCGCAGCCGTCGGCGGCAAGCCGGCGCTTTTGACGCACGACAACGTGATCACGCTGTTCCACGAATTCGGCCACGGGCTGCACCTGTTGCTGACGGGGATCGACACACCCGGCGCGTCGGGCATGCAGGGCGTCGAATGGGACGCGGTCGAGCTGCCCAGCCAGTTCATGGAGAATTTCTGCTGGGAATGGGACGTCGTGCGCAACATGAGCGCGCACGTCGACACCGGCGAGCCGTTGCCGCGCGAGCTGTTCGACAAGATGCTCGCCTCGAAGAATTTCCAGAGCGGCATGGACATGATGCGGCAGGTCGAGTACGGGCTGACCGACATGCTGCTGCACAGCGCGTTCGACGCGTCGGGCCGACAGGGGACGCCCACGCCCGCCGAACTGGAGTGGACGGTGCGCGGCGAAGTCGGCGTGCTGCCGTCGGCGCCCTACGACCGGCACCTGGACTCGTTCGGCCACATCTTCGCCGGCGGATATGCGGCGGGCTACTACAGTTACAAATGGGCGGAAGTGCTTTCTGCCGACGCCTACAGCCTGTTCGAGGAGACGGGCGTGCTGTCCCCGCACACCGGCGCGCGCTTTCGCGACGAAGTGCTCGCGCGTGGCGGCAGCCGGCCCGCGCTCGAGTCGTTTGTCGCCTTCCGCGGTCGTCCTCCCCAAATCGACGCGCTTCTGCGGCATAATGCCATGACGATGTCATCGTAGCTGGAGGGGATTCATGACGCGCGCAATCACGATCGCAATGCTGCTGTCCGCCATCGCGGCGCTATCCGTCGCGACCGCCGCGACGGCGCAGGACAAGGAGGTCTACCGGTACGTCGATCCGGATGGCCACATCGTCTATACCGACCGCACACCGCCGGCCGATGCGAAGAACGCGCAGGCCAAGCGCGTCGGCGGCAACTACATCGAGACCGACAAATCGTCGTTGGCCGAGGAACAGGCTGCCACACGTTTCCCGGTGACGCTCTACACGTTCCAGTGCGGCGAGATATGCGATAGCGCCGTGGGGCTGCTCAATCGCCGTGGCGTTCCGTTCTCCACGGTCGACGTGCAAAGCACCGATGGCGGCAAGAAGCTGCAGACGCTGACCGGCGAGCTCAATGCGCCCGTGCTGCAGGTGGGCGACAAGATGGTCGCCAAGGGATACAACGAGGCACGCTGGCAGACGATGCTCGACGACGCCGGCTATCCGAAGGCGCCCGCGCGTCGCACGGCGGATGTCGGCCGCGCGCCCGGCGAAGCGCCGCCGGCGCCGCCGCCCTCGAACGACACGCGCTCGGCCGTGGCCGCGCCCGAGCCCGCCGCGCCCACGCCCTATCCCAAATAGTCGCGTCACCTTCCGGGATAGTGCCCGGCGGCGATGTCCTCCAACAGGGTCGGCTGCTTCGGCTCCCAGCCCAACAGGTCGCGAGTCAGCGCGCTTGACGCAGGGACGTCGGCGCGATCAAGTAATGCCCCGGCTACAGGGCGGGTCAATATCAGTGTTGCATTTATGATGTAAATATTTACACGTACCGCGCTATCGCAATCCGCGTCATGAGTCCAGCCTCCGTATCGGGGTCGACCCACGAACAACAAGTGATGCGCCTTGCCCGCGCTCGCAAGCTGCTGCGCGCGCGTGACGTGACACAGCAACGCCTGCCGACAATCACGCTGACCCGGCTCGTCCAGGCCGGCCTGCTTGAACGCGTGGCGCGTGGCCTATACGGTCTTCCAGGGGCGCCGACGAGTGAGCATCGCTCGCTCGCCGAAGTCGCAGCCCGTGTCCCGAAGGGTGTGGTGTGCCTGCTATCAGCCCTGAGAGTCCACGCGTGAATTGGACCTCGGTGAGGTAGTCAGGTACGTCGCTGACCGGGTGCGGCAATGCGGCTTCGCCAACGGATGAATCGAGTGGCCATGGACATCGCGGCACGTAAAATCCCTTTATGAAAATCGCGACCTGGAACGTCAATTCGCTCAACATGCGCCTGCCGCGCGTGCTGGGCTGGCTTGCCGCAACGTCTCCCGACGTGTTGTGCCTGCAGGAAACCAAGCTCGAGGACGCGAAATTTCCGCACGACGTGCTGCGCGAGGCGGGCTACGACGCCCATTTCGCCGGCCAGAAAACCTATAACGGCGTCGCGATCGTCGTACGTCGGGATCTCGTCGCCGACGACGTCGTGCGCGGCATCCCGGGTTTCGAGGACACGCAGCAGCGCGTGATCGCCGCCACGGTGGGCGGAATTCGCATCGTCTGCGTGTATGTGCCCAACGGGCAGTCGGTCGGATCGGAGAAGTACGTGTACAAGCTTGGCTGGTACCACGCCGCCGCGCAATACGCCAAGTCCGAGCTCGCCGTGCATCCGCAACTGGCCGTGCTCGGCGATTTCAACGTCGCGCCCGAAGCGCGCGACGTACACGACCCGCTGCTGTGGGAGGGTCAGGTGCTCGTATCCGAACCCGAGCGCGCGGCGTTTCGTGAACTGCTGGCGCTTGGGCTGCAAGACAGCTTCCGGCTGTTCGAGCAGCCGCCGGCGACGTTCAGTTGGTGGGACTACCGGATGCTCGGGTTCCCGAAAAACCACGGACTGCGCATCGACCACATCCTGATGTCGCCGCCGCTCGCTGCGCGCTGCACCTCATGCCGGATCGACCGCAACGCGCGCAAGGGAGAAAAACCCTCCGACCACGCGCCGGTGATCGCCGAAGTCAGCGACTGACGCTGCCCTTGCAGCAGATGAAATCCGCTTCTCTGAACCAGCGCAAATTGGCGCCGGAGACGGCATTGTGGGTCCTAGCCGCGCTCTTGACGCTGACATATTTGTGGATGTTGAACCACTACGTCGTCAATTTCCCGATGGCGGATGACTTCACCCAGATTTTGGCGATTCCCGGCTACTTCGAGCATACCGACGGCTTTGGAAACAAGATCGCCTATCTTTTTTCCTTTTCGGGAAGCGACCACCGAATTGCCACGCTGCGCGCTATTGCGTGGGTACAGGCAGTGCTGCTTGGCGGATTCAACTTTCGCGCGCTGGTCTTCCTGCAAAACGCAATGTGCATCTCTACGGGCGTTCTGCTGCTTCTGCAGATCGATCGAGAATTTAGACCATACGTCGCACCGCTATGCGCAGCTCTTCTATTTAGCCCATCGAATTATGTGGCGCAGTATTGGCCGAGCGCCGGTATTTGTCACTACGGCGTGCTCACGTATGCGCTTTTCTCATTGTATTGTGTGACGCGTCCTCAGCGGTCTTGGCAGTACGGGGCAGTAGTACTTGCTCTGCTTGCCACGTTTACGCTGTCGAACGGCATTCTAGTCTGGCCAGCCGGAATCCTGCAGCTCTGGTTGCAAAGACAAAGAGGCCGCGCGGTCGTCTGGTGTGCATTCGCAACTATATGTGTACTACTTTATTTCAACGGTTACATCACTCCAGCGGATAGACCTTCCGTTATTGACGACCTTGCGCATCCTTTCAGGATGGTCCATTGGTTCCTGATCATGACCGGGTCCATGG
>DATCFA010000186.1:0-2897 GCA_036509805.1 Casimicrobiaceae bacterium | reverse complement strand
ACCGACCCGAGCCATGCGCTGCTGAGCTATTCAGTCAATGGCGTCACCGTGCTGACGCAGATCGCGCGGCTGACGCTTGACGCCATTCCGCTCGCGGGCAACTATTACGCGGCCATCGTGCAGAACCTCTCGTCGGCCTGCAACAGCGACAACACCGCGTCCACCAACTATCTCCCGGTGGAAATGATCATCACGCAGACAGGTTCGCCCGGCAGGGTCACTTTCGACTTGCGCGATACCGTGTCGCCATTCGAGACGCTGTGCACAATGTCGGGGCCAGCGACGCAGGACGGACGCGTGCTGGACATTTCGAAGGCCGCCTATACGTGCAACGGCAATACGTTCACGTCACTGCACATGTCGGATATCCGACGCACGGCCAACCAGGGCATCGAAGGGCGCTGGAAAACCAATGCGGGTGACAATTGTGTGGACACCGGTACTTTCGTCGGGGTCCCGCAGTAATAGGCGACGACGGGGACGCCACAACAGTCAGTTCGGCTCGCCGCGCCGACGCACGCATTCGTACAGGCATATCGCCGCAGCCACTGCGGCGTTCAGCGACTCGGTGCCGCCCGGCATCGGGATCGTCACGCGCAGGTCGGCGATGGCCGCCAGCGGCGCGGAGAGTCCTGCACCTTCGTTGCCGACGGCAAGCGCGAGCCTGCGCGGCAAGCGTGCGGTGAACAGCGATTCGCCGCCGTTGACCACGCTCGCGAGCACCGCGCCTTGCGAGCGCCGGTAGTAGCGCGACCAGGTGACGAGATCGACATCCTCGTAAATCGCCAGGTGGAAGTGCGCGCCTTGTGCCGCGCGCAACACCTTGGGCGACCACGCGAAAACGGCACTGCGCGACAGGTAGACCTGCGCGACGCCTGCGGCCGCCGCCGAGCGCAACATCGAGCCGACATTGCCGGGGTCCTGCACGTCCTCGAGCAACAGACAGAAGTCGGCCGGCGGCTGCGGCGTTGCCAGCGGCGTGGTGACGACGGCGATCGCGCCGATGTCGGGCGGCAGCGTCGTCAGCTCGGCGAGCATCGCGCGGGTGACCGCCAGCGTGCGCGCAGGCGGCACGCGCGCGATCAGCGCCGCGATTGCCGCGTCGCCCTCGGCGTCCTCGGCGACGATCAGCGTTTCCGGCGCACCGATGCGCCTCAAGTAGGATTCGATCGCGTGCGCGCCTTCGAGGACGCAGCGCCCGCTCTTGCGCCGGTTGCGCGATGACGCGATCAGGCGAGCGGCTTCCTTGAGGCGCGGATTGTCGAGCGACGTGGCGCGCGTCATCTGCAGCGGACAGTGAACGCGCGCAACGGACGACGGGACATCCGCGCGCCTTCAGTGCTTGGCGGGCGCGGCAGGCGCGGCGGGCTGCAGCTGGAACAGCACTTCGTCGTGCTTGACCATGCCGAGCTCCGAGCGCGCACGCTCCTCGATGGCTTCGGAACCGGTCTTCAAGTCGCGCACGTCGGCGTCGAGCGTGTCGTTGCGCAGCTTGAGCTTCGCGTTGGCGTCGCGCTGCGCGGCCACCTGGTGGTCGAGCTCGCGCACCGAGCGCCATCCCCCCTTGCCGAACCACAACGGATATTGCAGCGCGACGATCACCAGCAGCAGGACGGCGGCGAGCCAGCGCAAGATGGTTTCAGGCCAGGTTGAAGAACGCCTCGCGGCCCGGGTAGCTTGCGGCGTCGCCCAGGTTTTCCTCGATGCGCAACAACTGGTTGTACTTGGCGACGCGGTCGGAACGCGACAGCGAGCCCGTCTTGATCTGGCCGGCGTTGGTGCCCACGGCGATGTCGGCGATCATGCTGTCCTCGGTTTCGCCCGAGCGATGCGAAATGACCGTCGTGTAGCGCGCGCGATTGGCCATGCTGATCGCCGCGAAGGTTTCCGTCAGCGTGCCGATCTGATTGATCTTCACCAGGATCGAGTTGGCCACGCCCTTGGCGATTCCCTGCTTCAGGATCGCGGTGTTGGTGACGAAGATGTCGTCGCCGACGAGCTGCACATCCTTGCCGAGCCGGTCGGTGAGTTTTTTCCAGCCTTCCCAGTCGTGCTCCGACATGCCGTCCTCGATGCTGACGATCGGATACTTGCTGCACCACGTGGCGAGCACGTCGACCATCTGGTCCGGCGTGAGCACGCGGCCCTCGCCGTCGAGCCGGTACGCGCCGTCGACGAAATACTCGCTGGCGGCACAGTCCATCGCCAGCGCAATGTCGGTGCCGGGTGTATAGCCTGCCTTGTCGATGGCCTCGACCAGCAACTGCAGCGCTGCCTCGTTGCTGGCGAGATCGGGCGCGAATCCACCTTCGTCGCCGACGGTGGTCGGCAGCTTGCGCTCGGTGAGCAGCTTCTTCAGCGTGTGAAACACTTCGGCGCCATAACGCAATGCTTCGCCGAAGCTCGGCGCACCGAGCGGGACGATCATGAATTCCTGCAGGTCGAGCTTGTTGCTGGCGTGTGCGCCGCCATTGATGACATTCATCAGCGGCACCGGGAGCTGCATCGGGCCCGCACCGCCGATATAGCGATAAAGCGGCAGCGACGTTTCCTCGGCGGCCGCCTTCGCGACCGCGCACGACACGGCCAGCAGCGCGTTGGCGCCGAGGCGCGCCTTGTTCGGCGTGCCGTCGAGCGCGATGATCGTCTTGTCGATCAGGCTTTGCTCGGTGGCATCGAGACCGAGGATGGCTTCGCAGATTTCGGAGTTGACGTGGTCGACCGCTTTGCGTACGCCTTTGCCGAGATAGCGCGCGGCGTCGCCGTCGCGCAGTTCGATCGCCTCCTTCGAACCCGTGGATGCCCCCGAGGGGACCGCTGCGCGGCCCATCGCGCCCGACTCCAGCACGACGTCGGCTTCGATGGTGGGATTGCCGCGGGAATCGAGGATTTCGCGG
>DATCFA010000185.1:0-2149 GCA_036509805.1 Casimicrobiaceae bacterium | reverse complement strand
ACGAGCGCCAGGCGCCATGCATGCAGCGCCTGGCGATGCATCGGCGGCAATCCTGGAATCGCGCGCCGCGGGCCGTAGACCGGGTCGCCGATGAGCGCATGGCGGATCGCTGCGAGGTGTACGCGGATCTGGTGCGTGCGGCCGGTATCGAGCGTGCACTGCGCGAGCGTCGCGATCGTGTAGCGCTCGAGCGGCGCCACGTGCGTGCGCGCCACGCGGCCGCCGGCGACCACCGCCATCGTCGTGCGTGCCGACGGGTGACGGCCGATCGGCGCGTCCACCGTCATCGGCTGCTCGATGTCGCCATAGGCGATGGCGAGGTACTCGCGCTTGACGCTGCGCTGCGCGAGCGCGCGCTGCAGCGCCGTCTGCGCCTCGATCGTCTTGGCGACCACCAGCAGTCCGCTGGTGTCCTTGTCGAGCCGGTGGACGATGCCCGCGCGCGGCACGCCGGCAAGTGCGGGCGCGTGATGCAGCAGCGCATTGAGCAGCGTGCCGTCGGGGTTGCCGGCACCCGGGTGGACGACCATTCCCGGCGGCTTGTCGACGACGAGCAGCGATGCGTCCTCGTGGACGATCGAAAGGGTGATCGCCTGCGCCGCGTGCGTGTCGACGGCAACCGCATCGTGTGCGGTGATCGAAAGCGTTTCACCCCCGTGCAAACGGTAGCGCGGCGCGCGCACCGCGCCATCGACGCGCACGTCGCCACCGTCGACCCATGTCTTCAGCCGACTGCGCGAATGCTGCGGCAAGAGCTGCGCAAGCGCCTGGTCGAGGCGCAGGCCGCTGCACGCGGCCGGCACCTGCAACGCAACCGCCGGCGCAACCGCGGGCGCGGCGGACGCGCTGTCCTCCAGCGTATAATTCAGCGTGGCCACGACGCGCCTGCACCCGTGCCGCCGCCTTTGCCCAGCGCGTGCAGCGGCCGTTCGCGGCGCGCGTCCTGTGGCATTGCCGCGCGTGACATTGCACCGGACCCATCTGCGCCCAATCTTTCCGCACCCAACCGTTCGTCCATCGTACTGAACATACTATGTCTGCCGCATTGAACGCCAGTTTCCGTTGCAGGGGCGCTACCCGGTCGGCAACGCTCGATGCGCTGCGCGGTCATCTGCGCAGCGCGTTGCTGCTCGCCCTGTGCATGGTGCTCGCCGCCGGATGCAGCTTGCTGCCCGATGCGGCCAAGGACGAGACCGCCGGCTGGTCGGCCGACCGCATCTACAAGGAAGCGCACGAGGCGATGGTCGAGGGCAACTTCACGCGCTCGGCGAAGCTGTTCGACACGCTCGAGGGGCGCTTCCCGTATGGCCGTTACGCGCAGCAGTCGATTCTCGAAGGCGCGTACTCGAACTACCGGATGGACGAGTCGGAGGCCGCCATCACGGCGTGCGACCGTTTCATCCGCACTTATCCCAACCATCCGAACCTCGACTACGTGCTGTACCTGAAGGGCCTCATATATTTCCACGGCGACCAGGGACTGATGGGCTACTTGTATACGGTCGACCTGTCCGAGCGCGACCCCAAGGCGATGCGCGAATCGTTCGGCGCACTCAAGGAACTGGTCGCGCGCTTTCCGCAAAGCAAGTACGCCGCCGACGCCGTCGACCGCATCAAGTACCTGACCAACGCAATGGCGATGCACGAGGTGTACGTGGCGCGCTATTACTACAACCGCGGCGCGTACGTCGCCGCGGCCGACCGCGCCGCAGGCTCGCTGGTGACCTACCCGCAGCATCCGGCGAACGAGGACGCGCTCGACATCATGGTCAATTCCTACGACAAGCTCGGCCTGACGGTGCTGCGCGACGACAGCCGGCGCGTGCTGGAAAAAACCTATCCGCACAGCCACTACCTGGTTGCCGCGGTTCCCAAGCCCTGGTGGAAGGTCTGGTAGGTCGCCGGTTACGCCGCGCGGAAGAAAGCTTCCACGTCCGCCTGCTCGCGCGTGCGGCGCATCGGCGGCAGGCTGCGCCACAGCGTCTTGCCGTAGGGCTTGTCGACAAGGCGCGGGTCGCCGATCATCAGCACGCCGCGGTCGGTTTCGGTGCGGATCAGTCGCCCGGCGCCTTGCTTCAGGCTGATCGCCGCCTGCGGCAACTGCCAGTCGCGAAATGCGTTGCCGCCATCGTTTTCGAGCTTGCGCAGG
>DATCFA010000184.1:0-7985 GCA_036509805.1 Casimicrobiaceae bacterium | reverse complement strand
GCGGCCTCGCCCGGCGGCGTGAGGCTCACCACGCGCGTGCCGCGCACGCGGCGCGCCCAGCCCTGCTCGAGGCAACGCGCCAGCAGCGCCGCGCCGACAGCGCCGGCAAGGTGGTGGCGGCGCACGCTCCAATCGAGGCATGCGCGCGCGAGCGGGCGGCGTTCGCACGCCAGTGCGGCGACGTCGATCTGCAATGCCGCGAAAAAGCGTTGCGCGTCGCCGCAGAGCTCGAGTGTGGCGTCCGACACTCGCAACAGCCCGTGCGCAACCAGGCTCTCGTAGACCTGCACGCCGACTTCACCGGCAAGGTGGTCGTAGCAGACGCGCGCCCTGCGCAGCGCAGGATCGCGCGGCCCCGGACGCGCGCGCATCGCGCCGGTGCGCGCGGCGACGTCCATCAGGCTTTCCAGTGCGTGCGCGACGTCCGCGTCCGCGAGCCTGAAGTAGCGGTGCCGGCCCTGGCTTTCGACGGCCAGCAGACGCGCGTCCAGCAGCTTGGCGAGATGCGCGCTGACGGTGGCGCGCGTGACACCCGCCACTTCCGCGAGCTCGGTCGCCGTGAGCGCCGTGCCCGACAGCAGTGCCGCAAGCACGTGTGCGCGTGCGGGCTCGCCGATCAGCGACGCGATGCGGGCGATGTTGGGGCCTTCGTACATGCGTCCATTTTACCGCGTACGCCGCGGTCACGATTCGACGCGTGACGAATCATCGGTGCACGCGGCGCGGCTATGCTCGAGGCGTCAAGGAGGCTCCGATGATCGCCTGTTTCATCCGCTATGAGATCGACCCGTTCCAGCGCGACGCGTTTGCCGAGTATGCGCATAACTGGGCGCGCATCATCCCCCGTTGCGGCGGCGACCTCATCGGCTATTTCCTGCCCCACGAGGGCAGCAATCACGTCGCGTGGGGCGTGATCGGCTTCGCCGACCTGGCTGCGTACGAAGCCTACTGCGCGCGGTTGCGCGCCGATCCCGGGGCGCGCGCGAATTTCGAATTCGCGCAAGCCGGGCGGTTTATCCTGCGCGAGGAGCGCACGTTTCCCGAAATCGTCGCCGCGACGTTGCGCCAGCCATCCGTGAAGGAGCCGAGCGCATGATTGCCGTCATATTCGAAGTCGAGCCGCACCCCGGGCGCAAGGACGATTATCTCGCCGAAGCCGCCCGGCTGAAGCCGCTGCTCGAGGCGATGGACGGGTTTGTTTCGGTCGAGCGCTTCCAGAGCCTCACCACTCCCGGCAAGATCCTGTCGCTGTCGATCTGGCGCGACGAGGAGGCGGTGCGCGGGTGGCGCAACCAGGGCGACCATCGCGAGACGCAGCATCGCGGGCGCGAGGCGATCTTCCGCGACTACCGGCTGCGCGTCGCCGCGGTGCTGCGCGACTACGGCATGAACGTGCGCGCCGAAGCGCCGGCCGACTCGCGCGCCGAACACGGCGAATGATTGGCCGGGTCGCCTAGCGGTCACGCGTGCCGCTGTCCGCGGCTAGCGTGCGCGCGGCGAGCAGGCCCTCGGCGTCATCGCGCACCAGCCGCTTGCCGGCGCGCGGTTAGTCGATGACGTCCTGGGCGAGCCGCTCGCCGACCACCAGGCACACGAGCAGGCCGCTGCCGGTCGCCTCGATCGCGTGCGCAACGCCGTTCGCCGGGTAGCCGACGAAGTCACCCGGCGCGAGCGCAACGACGCGCTCGCCGATGTGCGCGCGACCTTCGCCGGCGAGCACGTACACGCATTCCTCGGCGAAGTGGTGATGATGGAACTCGGAGGAAAAATACCCGGGCATGACGCTCACCAGGTGCGCGCCGAGGCGCTGCATGCCGGCAGCGTATCCGAGAGACTTGTCGAGGCGGACGCCGCTGCGGTTGAAGGCATGGACTTTCGTCGTGCCCGGCATGGCGTCGATATCGCGCGCGGACAGCAACATCGCGGCGGGTGTCGTGCCGGTGCGCGCCTCGTCGTGCGCACGTGCCCGCGTCTGCTTCATCGCAGCATGCCCACGCCATGCGCCATCAGCGAAGCGCACAGGATCAGCAGCACGACGAGCGTCGCCTCGACATGGATCACCCTGCGGATGCGACGCATGCAGGCAGCGTCGGCGACCGGAGCGACACCGCGCGCAAGCGCCGGCCGCCACGACAGGAACCTGCGCGTCGGGTAGATCGACAGCAGGCCGACCAGCGCGAACAGCAGCATTTTCGCGATGAACGGCGCGCTGTGGACGTAATAGGCGGGGCCCCTCTCGAAATACAGTACGCGCAGCACGCCGGCGACCAGCACGAGCGTCGCCGCGATGCCGAACACGGCGTCGACGTGCAGCAGCCTGCGCGCCGTCGTCAGGTCGGGCGCGCCACGGGTCAGCACGATCTCGGCGGCGAGTGCTGCGAACAGCGTGAACGCCGCCAGGAAGTGCAGGAATGCGAACAGCGATGCCATCATGGTTTGCGGGTGGCGCGCCACTCCGCGGGGAGGGGTTGCGCGGCGTCCCGCGGCAATTCCGGTGATGTGGACGCCGCAGTTGCGACAACAAGCATAACAGTCTGTCGCACGCCGTGTTATTTTCGTCGACAACCCCGCTCGCTACGCAAGGACCGCTTCGCCGATGCACAACCGCCCGCGCCCGTTCGCCGCCGCCTTGGCCGCCCTGCGTCGGCTATGGGCGACGCCGCCACCGGGCGCGCCGGCCGACGCGATTTCGCAGGACGAGCCGCTGCGCGCCGCGCTTTTCAGCGCCGACCAGATGGCCGCGCACGGCAAGCGCCTCGCCGCGGCGCACGTGCTGGGACAGACGTCGTCGCCCGACCGCCTGCTGGCACGTCTTGCTTCCAACGAGCGCGTGCTCGTCGAGCTCGGCAAGCAGCTCGCCGCCGCGGCCGACGCCGAGCGGCGCTTTTCACCGGCGGCCGAATGGCTGCTCGACAACTTCTACCTGATCGACGAGGAAATCCGCACCGCGCGGCGTCACTTGCCGCGTGGCTACAGCCGCGAGCTGCCGCGGCTCTCTGACGATCCGCGCAACGGCACGGCGGCGGGGCTGCCGCGTGTCTACGACCTTGCGCAGCAGACGATCGCGCACGGCGACGGGCAGATCGGTCGCGGCACGCTGAGCCGCTTCGTCGCCGCGTACCAGTCGGTCGAACCGCTCGAGCTCGGCGAACTGTGGGCGATTCCGATCATGCTGCGCTTGGCGCTGATCGAGAATTTGCGGCGCGTCGGTGCGCGTGTCGCCATTGCGCAGCGCGAGCGCGACATCGCCGGCGCGTGGGCAGGCCGCATGCTCGAGGTCGTCGAAAAATCACCGAGCGACCTGATCCTGCTGATCGCCGACATGGCGCGCTCGGCGCCGGCGCTGACGAATGCATTCGTCGCCGAATTCGCGCGCCGGCTGCAGGGACGTGGCGCGGCACTCGCGTTGCCGCTGACGTGGATGGAGCAGCGGCTGGCCGAATCGGGGCAGACGATCGAGCAGCTCGTCCACCTCGAAGCGCAACAGCAGGCGTCGAACCAGGTGACGGTCAGCAACAGCATCGGCAGCCTGCGGCTTCTCGGTGCGATGGACTGGCGCGAGTTCGTCGAAACGCTGAGCAGCGTCGAGCAGACGCTGCGCGACGACCCCAGCGGCGTCTACGCGCACATGGACTTCGGCACGCGCGACCGCTACCGCCATGCGGTGGAGTCGCTGGCGCGCATGGGTGGGCGCACCGAGACCGAAATCGCGCGCGCGGTGGTGACGCTTGCCGCCGCGGCAGCCGCGGATGCCGCAACGGCAACCGTGAACGCGGACAGCACGCACGACGAGCGCAGCGCGCACGTCGGCCACTACCTGATCGGCGAAGGACGCGCAGCGCTCGACGCAGCGATCGGCCTGCGCCTGCCGCCATCGCTCGCGCTGGCGCGCGCTGCGCGTGCGCGCGCGCTGCCGCTGTACGCCGGCGGCATCGTCGCCGGTACCGTGGTGCTCTGCTCGGGCGCGCTCGTCGAAGTGCACTACGCGCTCGCATGGCCATGGTACGGCGAAGTCGCGTTCGCGCTGGTCGTGCTGCTGGCGGTCAGCCAGCTCGTCGTGTCGCTGGTGAATTGGGTAGTGACGCTGTTCGTCGCGCCGCAGCCGTTGCCGCGGATGGACTACGCGGCGGGCATCGCGTCGCAGTCACGCACGCTGGTCATTGTGCCGACGATGCTTGGCAGCAGCGCGGGCATCGAGGCCCAGGTCGACGCACTGGAGATGCGTTTTCTCGCCAACCGCGATGCGCACCTGCATTTCGGGCTGTTGACCGACTTCCACGATGCGCCCGCGGAAAGCCTGCCCGGCGACGCGGCGCTGGTCGATCTCGCCGCGGCGAAGATCGCCACGCTCAACGCCAAGTATTCCGGCGCGCGCGAGAGCGACGCGTTCTTCCTGTTCCACCGGCCGCGCCGCTGGAACGCGCGCGAGCGCACGTGGATGGGTCACGAGCGCAAGCGCGGCAAACTGGCCGACCTCAACGCGCTGTTGCGCGGCAATGCGGGCGCCGGTCCGGGCGAGCGCTTCGCACGCGTCGTCGGCGATACGCGACCGCTGCTGGCAGTGCGCTACGTGTTCACGCTCGACGCCGACACGCAGCTTCCGCGCGACTCGGCGGCGCAGATTGTCGCGACGATGGCGCATGCGCTCAATCGTCCGGTTTTCGGCAGCGGCGCGCGCCGCGATGTCGTCGTCGACGGCTACGGCATCCTGCAGCCGCGTGTAGGCCTGAGCCTGCCGAGCACCAACCGCTCGGGCTACGCGCGGCTGTATGGCGGCGAGCCCGGCATCGACCCCTATACGCGCGCCGTATCCGACGTTTACCAGGACCTGTTCGGCGAAGGCTCGTTCATCGGCAAGGGCATTTACGATGTCGACGCGTTCGAGCGTTCGCTCGCCGAGCGCCTGCCGGAAAACCGCATCCTGAGCCACGACCTGCTCGAGGGATGCTTTGCGCGCTCGGGCCTGTTGAGCGACGTGCAGCTGCTGGAGGAATCGCCGACGCGCTATCGTGCCGATGTCGCGCGCCGTTACCGCTGGATACGCGGCGACTGGCAACTGATCGGCTGGCTGGGCCGGCGCCTGCCGGGACTCGCCGATGCGCCGCGTAATCCGCTGTCGGCGCTGTCACGCGCCAAAATCCTCGACAACCTGCGGCGCAGCCTCGCACCGGTGTCGCTGCTCGCGATGCTGCTCGTCGGGTGGTGGCTGCTGCCGCGGCCCGACGTGTGGACGCTGCGCGCGATCGCCGTCATCGCGCTGGTTCCCTTGGCCGCACAGTTCGCCGACTGGCTGCGTCGGCCGCTGAAGCGGCTGCGCGCGCAGGAGCCTGCGGGTGCCGCGCGTCCGGCGACACGCCAGGCGCTGCGCCTGCTGCTGCAGGTGGCACAGACGCTCGCATGCCTTCCGCACGAGGCTGCATACAGCAGCGGCGCCATCGCGGTGACGCTGTGGCGAGTGCTGGTCACGCGGCGCCGGCTGCTCGAGTGGCGCCCGTCGGCCGACGTAGCAATCGAAACGCCGCCGGGAACGCTGAAGGATTTGCTGAATAACCTGCGCGTGCTCGCCGTCGGGCCGGCGTTGGCGATCGCATGCGCGGCGGGCCTTTCATGGTGGCGACCGGCAGCGCTCGCGGCGGCGACGCCGGTGCTGCTGATGTGGCTCGCGTCGCCGGCGCTGGTCTGGTGGATCGACCGCCCGCTGCAGCGCCGGCGCCTCGCGTTGACGACTGCGCAGATGGTGTTCCTGCGCAGGCTCGCGCGCCGCACGTGGGAATTTTTCGAGGCGCGTGTCGGCGCCGACGACCACTACCTGCCGCCGGACAACGTGCAGGAACAGCCGGTTGCGCGCGCCGCACACCGTACGTCGCCGACCAACATGGGCTTTGCACTGTTGGCGAGCCTCGCCGCGCACGATTTCGGTTACCAGACTACGGGCCAGCTACTGTCGCGGGTCGACGCCGCACTGACGACCATGCAGGGCCTCGAACGTTACCGCGGCCACTTCTACAACTGGTACGACACGCAGACGCTGCAGCCGCTGCGGCCGCACTACATCTCGACTGTCGACAGCGGCAATCTCGCCGGCCATCTGCTGACGCTGCGCGCCGGCCTGCTGACGCTCGCCGACGCGCCGCTGATGCCGCCTTCGTGGTTCGAGGGTGTGCAGGACACGTTCGGCCTGTTGAAGGAATCGCTGGCGCGGGCGCCTGCGCGCCGCGGCGGCGCGATGGCGGGCGCGCTCGCCGATTTCGACGAGTGCCTGCGCACGCACCTTCGCGCCGAGCCGCTGACATTCGCGGCATGGATCGCGGCGCTCGACGCGCTCGAAAATCGCGCGAAGGCGATCGTCACGCTGGTCGTCGACAGCGGTGCCGCCGTGCTGCCAGATGCGGACGACGACGTGCGCGAGGACGAGTCGATGCACTGGGCGCTCAAGCTCGCCGAGCATTGCCGCGCGAGCGTCGATGAGATGGCACAGTTCGCGTCGGCCGCGAGCGATGCGCAGATGGCAGGAACACCGAGCCTGCGCGCGTTCGCCACGCGGGCTGCCGACGACGGCGACCCGGCGCGCGACGCCGCGCGGCAGCGGCTGCAGACGATCGACGACCTTGCCGCGCGAGCCGGCGCGCTCGCCGAAATGGAGCAGGATTTCCTCTACGACGATTCGCGTCACCTGATGACGATCGGCTACAACGTCGACGAGCGGCGTGTCGACGCGGGCTACTACGACTTGCTCGCCTCCGAGGCACGCCTCGGCATTTTCGTCGCCATCGCGCAGGGCCAGATCGGCCAGGAGAGCTGGTTCGCACTCGGCCGGCTGCTCACGTCGGCGGGCGGCGAGCCCGTGCTGCTGTCGTGGAGCGGCTCGATGTTCGAGTACCTGATGCCGATGCTGCTGATGCCGAACTACGAGAACACGCTGCTCGATCGCACCTGCCACGGCGCCGTGCAGCGGCAGATCGAATACGGCCGCCAGCGCGGTGTACCCTGGGGAATCTCCGAGTCGGGCTACTACGCGACCGACGCCGCGCTCAACTACCAGTACCGCGCTTTCGGTGTGCCGGGGCTGGGGTTGAAGCGCGGCTTGGCCGAGGACCTGGTGATCGCGCCGTACGCGTCGATGATGGCGCTGATGATTGCGCCGGAGGAGGCCTGCGAAAACCTCGAGCGTCTGGTGGCCGAAGGCGCTGCCGGGCGCTACGGGCTGTACGAGGCGATCGACTACACGCCGTCGCGGCTGCCGCGCGGGCAGAAGTCCGCCGTCGTGCGCTCGTTCATGACGCACCACCAGGGCATGGGCCTGCTCGCGCTGTCGCATCTTTTGCGCGAGCACCCGATGCAGCGGCATTTCGAATCCGACGCGCGGCTGCGTGCGACGTTGCTGCTGCTGCAGGAGCGCGTGCCGCGCATCACCGTGTTCCAGAGCGATCTCGACGAGCGCACCGGGATGCGCAGCGCGGTGGCCGCGAGCAAGACGCCGATCCGCGTCGTCAACAGCGCCGACACGCCCTCCCCCGACGTGCAACTGTTGTCCAACGGCCGCTACCACGTGATGGTCACGCAGGCGGGCGGTGGCTACAGCCGATGGAAGGACCTCGCGGTCACGCGCTGGCGCGAGGATGCGACGTCCGACCATTGGGGCAGCTTCTGCTACCTGCGCGATGTCGCCACCGGTGATTTCTGGTCGACCGCGCACCAGCCGACCGGCACCAGCGGCGACAGCTACGAGGCCATCTTTTCCGAAGGGCGCGCCGAATTCCGCCGCCGTGATACGGGAATCGACACTCACACGGAGATCGTCGTCTCACCGGAAGACGACATCGAGCTGCGTCGCCTGCGGATCACCAACAACAGCCGTGCGCGGCGCACGATCGAGGTGACGAGCTACACCGAGGTCGTTCTCGCGACGGCCGCCGCCGACGCGCTGCACCCGGCGTTTTCCAAGCTGTTCGTGCAGACCGAGATCCTCGAGCATCCCGCGGCGG
>DATCFA010000183.1:0-3641 GCA_036509805.1 Casimicrobiaceae bacterium | reverse complement strand
CGAACGCCGCCACCAGCGAATCGCCGTGCGCGAAGCCCTCGCCGAACAACGCGTCGCCGAAGAACGTCGGGTCGCCGCGGCCATCGCAGCCGAACGATGGCCGCCCGCCCGACGACGCCGTGACCACCACCGTGTGATCGTCGTCGAGCGCATCGGCGTAGCCGCCTGCGTAGCACGCGGCAATGATGACGATCCGCCATTGAAATCCGGCGTCGTCGAGCAGGCTCTTGAGCCCCACGGGGGTCAGCGCCACCAGATCGAGCGGAGGCAGCGTGCCCGCGATTCGCCCGTCGCGCGCACCTTTGCCGCCGATGTAGAGCATCAGGATGTCCTGCTCGGTGTCCGCCGCGGCGGCCAGCTCGGCGAACGTCTCGCGCAGGTTGCTGACCGTGGCGAACGGCATCGTCAGCATCGTGTCCGGATGATTGCGCAGCACGATCGAGTGCCCCTTCGTCTGCAGGCGCTCGTCGATCAGCTTCTGCACGCGGTCCATGTGCGCCGTCCACGCGACTTCACCGCCATCCGGCGCGTAGCCGACGAAGTAGAGATTGGGCGCGCCCGGGTCACGGTCGTCGAGGTTGGACAGCGCATCGTCGAGCAGGTCCTTTTGCGCGGCGAGCACCGGTTCGGAGGCGGCGCTGATCTCCCCGTCCGGTGCGAATCCCGCGTCGACCGAATGGAACCACGGCGTGTCGTCGATCAGCACCGGCGAAAACGCAAGCGGCAACGCCAGCACGAGGCCGCCGATGCCCGCAACCGCCCAGCGGCGGCGCACCGGCAATTCGACATTGACGGCGACGGCGCGCACGAGGATGGCCACCATCCACGCGAGCACCACCGCGCCGCCGGAGGCGACCGCGCGCGCAAGCCAGGGAACGCTGTCGATCACCGCGAATGGCAGGTAGTGAACGACCTCGACGATCGGCAGCGACGCCATCACCGTGACGATGATTGCGAGCGCCAGCGCCTGCCTGCGCAGCAGCAGCGCAACGACCAGCGACGCGACGCCCAGCATCGCGACCGCCGCCAGCTCGCTGCCGATCGCCTGCGTCGTCAGCAGCGAATCGGCGCCGAAGCGCAGCCGGTCGCCGGCGATATCGATCGCGCAATAGACGAGGAACAGCAGCAGCAACTGCAGCGCGTCGATGCGAAAGGCGAGTCGCGGCACGCGCAGGAACAGCGCGAGCCTGAGTCCCGCGCGCAGGTTGGCGAAGAGTGCGCGCACAGGCTGGAGCAGCGTGTTCAACCGTCAGCCGCCGATCGCGTGCTGCGCAACGTAGGTACGCACGGCCCCGGCGTCCGCCGGCAGTGTGGTGACGTGCTGCGCGCGCTCCTCCAGCCCGTCGTAAGCCACGGGCCGCGGCGCGGGTAGCGCCAGCGCTTCAGCGATGGTCGCCGCGAACTTCGCGGGCAGCGCGGTCTCGACGGCAATCAGCGGCACCGTGCGGTCGCGCACGCGCATGCCGACGTGCAAGCCGTCGGCGGTATGCGGGTCGATGATCAATCCATGGCGCTGGTGGACTTCACGGATGGTTGCGATGCGATCGGCATGCGTGCTGCTGCCGGAGACGATGCCTGCATCGCGCACCGCCTGCCAGTACGGCGTGGCGGCGAGATCGAAGCGCCCTTCGCGTTGAAGCTGCTGCCACAACATGCGCACCGCGTCGGCGTCGCGTCCCGCGATGTCGGCGACGAAGCGCTCGAAGTTGGATGCCTTCGCGATGTCCATCGACGGGCTCGACGTCGCGTGGGTCTCAGCGCCGGCACGCGGCCGGTAGACGCCGGTGCGGAAGAATTCGTCGAGCACGTCGTTCTCGTTGGTGGCGACGATCAGCCGGCGAATCGGCAGCCCCATCGAGCGCCCCACCCAGCCGGCGAACACGTTGCCGAAATTGCCGGAGGGCACGACGAAATCGACTTCGGCCAAGTTGCTGGCGGTCGCCGCGAAATAGCCCTTGAAGTAATACACCGCCTGCGCGGCGATACGCGCCCAGTTGATCGAATTGACCGCGCCGATCGCGTGCCGCGCCTTGAACGCCGCGTCGGCATTGAGCGCCTTGACGATGTCCTGGCAGTCGTCGAACGTCCCCTCGATCGCCAGATTGTGGATGTTGGGCGCGTCGATCGAAAACATCTGCGCCTGCTGGAACGCGCTCATCCGCGCCGCCGGCGACAGCATGAACACTGCCACTCGCCGCCGCGGCAGCATCGCCACCTCCGCCGACGAACCGGTGTCGCCCGACGTCGCGCCGATGACGTTGAGCACGCGCGCTTCGCGCTCGAGCGTGTACTCGAACAACGCGCCCAAAAGCTGCAGCGCGATGTCCTTGAACGACAGCGTCGGGCCGTTGGAGACGCGCAGCAGGTGCAGGTCGGGGTCGAGCGTCAAAAGCGGCGTGATGTCGGCGCTGCCGAACACCTCCGCCGTGTAGGTGTCGGCGATCAGCGTGCGCAGGTCGGCGGCGGGAATGTCGTCGATGAACCGCGACACCACGGCGAACGCGAGGTCGGGATAGGCGAGCTCGCGCAGTTCGGCAAGCTCGCCGGCGCCGAAGCGCGGATAGGATTGCGGCAGCGCGAGGCCGCCGTCGGGTGCGAGGCCCTCGAGCAGGATCGTCGAGAACGGCTGCGGCGCGTCGCGCCACGCGCCGCGCGTGGAGACGTAGCCCATCGTCATGCCAGCGACTCGAGGCGGATACGCACGATGCCGCCGCGGACGGTTGACAGCGCCTCGATTCGCGCGATCGCGTCGACGACGCGCTTTTCCAGTGTCTCGTGCGTCAGCAGAATGATGTCGGTCTGGTCCTCGCCTTCGCTCGGTTCCTTCTGGATCATGGCGTCGATCGAAATGTCGCGGTCGGCAAGGATGCGCGTGATGTCGGCGAGCACGCCGGGGCGGTCGTCGACGCGCATCCGCAGGTAGTAACTGGTGCGCACTTCGCCGATCGGAAGCACCGGCAGGTCGGTCAGCTGGTCGGGCTGGAACGCGAGATGCGGCACGCGGTGATGCGGATCGGCGGTGTGCATCCTCGTCACGTCGATCAGGTCGGCGATGATGGCCGACGCCGTCGGCTCAGCACCCGCGCCGGCGCCGTAGTACAGCGTCGCGCCGACGGCGTCGCCCTTGACCAGCACGGCATTCATCGCACCTTCGACATTGGCGATCAACTGCCGCTTGGGGATGAGCGTCGGATGCACGCGCAGCTCGACGCCGTTGCGCACGCGGCGCGTGATGCCCAGCAACTTGATCCGGTAGCCCAGTTCCTCGGCGTAGCGGATGTCCTCGCTTGCTAGCGTGCTGATGCCTTCGGCATACGCCTTGTCGAACTGCATCGGGATGCCGAATGCGATCGCCGACATGATCGTCAGCTTGTGCGCGGCGTCGATGCCGTCGACGTCGAATGTCGGATCGGCCTCGGCATAGCCGCGCGCCTGAGCGTCGGCCAGCGCGTCGGCGAACGATACGCCGCGCGCGCGCATTTCCGACAGGATGAAGTTGGATGTGCCGTTGATGATGCCGGCGATCCATTCGATGCGGTTGGCCGACAGGCCTTCGCGCAACGCCTTGATGATCGGCACGCCGCCGGCCACCGCGGCCTCGAATGCGACCATCACGCCCTTGGCGTGCGCCGCGGCGAAGA
>DATCFA010000182.1:0-5712 GCA_036509805.1 Casimicrobiaceae bacterium | reverse complement strand
TGTAGCCGCAGAACCACGCGTCGATGTTGTCATTGGTGGTGCCGGTCTTGCCCGCGAGATCGTGACGCTTGAGCGATTGCGCGGCGGCGCCGGTGCCGTAGTTGATGACGTCCTTCAGCATCGACGTCATGATGAACGCGTTGCGCGGGTCGATCGTACGCTCGGCGCCGCCGCCGGCGACGTCCGGCTTGGCTTGGGACAACACGGCGCCCTTGGCGTCGGTGATCTTGCTGATCAGGTACGGCGTCACACGATAGCCGCCATTGGCGAACACCGCGTAGGCGCTCGCCATCTGCAGCGGCGTGGCCGACCCGGCGCCCAGCCCCATCGTCAGGTACGCGGGGTGCATCTTGGGGTCGAAGCCGAAGCGCTTGATGTAGTCCTGCGCGTATTGCGGGCCGATCGCCTGCAGCACGCGCACCATCACCAGGTTCTTCGACTTCGCGAGCGCCGTGCGCAGGCGCATCGGGCCTTCGAACTTGCCCTCGTAGTTCTTGGGCTCCCACGCTGCGCTGCCATTCTCGGCGGGCACGAAGAATGGTGCGTCGTTGATCACCGTGGCGGGCGTAAATCCCTTTTCCAGCGCGGCCGAATAGATGAACGGTTTGAACGACGAGCCCGGCTGGCGCAGCGCCTGCGTCGCGTGGTTGAACTTGTTGTGGCCGAAGTCGAACCCGCCGACCAACGCGAGCAGCGCGCCGTCGTGCGGCTCGAGCGCCACGAATGCGGACTCGGCCTGCGGCAGTTGCGAAATGGCATAGCGCCCCTTGTCGTCGCGCGTGACGCGAATCACCGCGCCGGGGCGGATGCGCTGCGCGGCGCTGGCCTTGTCCGCCAATGCCCGCGCGGCGAATTTGAGGCCATCGCCGCTCAATTCGATGGATTCGCCGCTTTCGAGCGTCGCGTGGACCTGGGTCTTCGACACATCGGTGACAACGGCCGCCAGCAGGTCGTCCTCGTCCGGGTGCTCGGCGAACGTGCGTTCGAGCTCGGTGTCGAGCGCGTCTTTCTGGTCGGGCAGGCTGATGAATTCCTCGGGGCCGCGATAGCCGTGGCGGTGGTCGTACTCGAAGACGCCCTTGCGCATCGCGGCGAAGGCGGCTTCCTGGTCGGCTTTGCGGATCGTCGTCCACACGGTGATGCCGCGGCTGTACGCGTCGTCGCCGTAGGCGTCGTAGACAACCTCGCGCGCCATTTCGGCGACGAACTCGGCGTGCGCGTCGATTGTCCGGGCGTTGGGATTCTGATTGACCAGTACGGGCGCCGTCTGCGCGTATTTGTACTGCTCGTCGGTCAGGTAATTGAGCTCGTGCATACGCCGCAGCACGTACAGTTGCCGCTGCTTGGCGCGCTCGGGATTGCTGACCGGGTTGTAGGCGGAGGGCGCCTTCGGCAGTCCGGCCAGCATCGCCGCCTCGGCTGGCGTCACGTCCTTCAGCGGCTTGCCGAAGTAGATCTGCGACGCAGCCGCGAAGCCGTAAGCGCGCTGGCCCAGGAATATCTGGTTGATATAAAGCTCGAGAATATCGTCTTTACGCAGATTCGCCTCGATTTTCCAAGCCAGCATCACTTCGCGCATCTTGCGGGTGACGGTTTTCTCCCGCGTCAGGAAGAAATTGCGCGCCACCTGCATCGTGATGGTTCCGGCGCCCTGCTGGGTGCCGTTGGTGACATTGGCCAGCGCTGCGCGCATCACCGATACGTAGTCGACACCACCGTGCTGGTAGAAGCGCTCGTCCTCGGCCGCCAGGATGGCATGCTTCATCACGTCGGGGACGTCCTGGATGCGCACCAGCGCGCGTCGCTCCTCGCCGAACTCCCCGAGGAGCTCGCCGTCGGCCGACATCACGCGCAGCGGGATCCGCGGCTGGTAGTCGGTCAGCGAGGCGAGCGACGGCAACGTGGGGTACAACAAGGCCACGACAAACGCGCCCATTAGCGCACCGACGACGACGAGGCCGGCGATGACCGACGCCAGATAGAGCAGCCAGCGTTTTAGCACAGGGGAATAAAACTTGCGGGAAGGAGGTCCGGACCCGCCATTATAGGCAGACCTGCAACACTTGCACCTTTGGCAGTGGGAATTGATTTGACATGGTTCACACTTGCTGCCAAAGTTTAATGTAACTTATCAGCATTGGGCCCCGGGTTGCCATGCTTGCCGACAAGCTTTCCTCCACGCTCGACTTCTTCAAAACGAAGACACCCAGCCTGATTGGCGTCGATATTGCATCGACGTCCATCAAGATGGTCGAACTCGCCGAAGCGGGCAAGGGCACTTACCGCCTCGAACGGTATGCTATCGAGCCGCTGTCCAAGGATCTTGTCCAGGACGGCAACATCGGCAATCTCGACCAGGTGGCCGACGCGCTGCGCCGCGGCTTCAAGCGCCTGGGCACGCGCAACCGGAACATCGCGATGGCATTGCCGGCGGCGATGGTGATCACCAAGAAGATCATCGTCCCATCCGGCCAGAAGGAAGAGGAACTCGAGCTCACCGTCGAGGCCGAGGCCAACCAGTACATCCCGTTCGCGCTCGACGAGGTCAACCTCGACTTCCAGATCCTGGGCCCGGCGCCGAACAATCCCGACGAGGTCGAGGTGCTGATCGCCGCCTCGCGCAAGGAAAAGGTCGAAGACCGCGTGGCCATTGCGGAAGCCTCGGGATTGCGCCCCGCGGTGATGGACGTCGAGTCCTACGCGACGCAGGAGGCGTTTGGCATGATCGCGCCGTCGCTGCCCGCCAACGGCCGCGACCAGAACATCGCGCTGGTCGACATCGGTGCCCACGTCACCCATTTCTATGTGCTGCGCAACAACCAGTTCCTATTCTCGCGCGACCAGGCGTTCGGCGGCAATCAGTTGACGCTCGACATCCAGCGCGCCTTCAACCTGTCGCCGGAAGAGGCGGAAGCGGCCAAGAAGAACCAAGGCCTGCCCGAGAACTACGACAACGACGTCCTGCAACCGTTCATGGAAACGCTGGCGCTCGAAATCACGCGTGCGCTCCAGTTCTTCTTCACGTCGACCACGCACAACCAGGTCGACCAGATCGTGCTTGCCGGCGGCTGCGCACTGCTGCCGGGCCTCGACGAGCTGGTGGCCAAGCGAGCCACCGTTTCCACGGTGGTGGGCAACCCGTTCGCGTCGATGCAGGTCGCCGATCGCATCCGCCCGCGCCAGCTCGCCCAGGACGCGCCGCTACTGACCATCGCAACCGGTCTTGCGTTGCGCAGCTTCGAATAGCCGAACCTTGCGCCACGATCGGTACCAAAAGGCCGCCGCATGACGACATCCGTCCGCATCAACCTGCTGCCGCACCGTGCGCAAAAACGCATGGCGCGCAAGCGCCAGTTCATTTCGCTCGCCGTGCTGCTGTCCATCGCGGCGCTCGCGGTCGTCGGCCTCGTCCACCTGGTGATGGCCAACCAGATCGATCGCCAGAACAACCGCAACAAGCTGCTGCAGGGCGAAATCGTCAAGCTCGACGACCAGATCAAGGAAATCGACAAGCTGCGCGACCAGATCCAGCAGGTTCTGGCGCGCAAGCAGGTAGTCGAGAGCCTGCAGGCCAACCGCAACGAGGCGGTGCACCTGCTCGACCAGTTGGTGCGCCAGCTTCCCGACGGCATCTACCTGCGCTCGGTGCACGAGAATGGCATCAAGGTGCAGATCGTCGGCTATGCACAGTCGAACGCGCGGGTGTCGACACTGATGCGCAACATCGAGGGCTCGCCGTGGCTCACCAAGCCCGACCTGGTCGAGGTCAGACTGGTGCCGCTGCCCGGCGTCGGCAACCAGCGCGCCAGCGACCAGAAGGTCAGCGAGTTCACGCTTAACTTCGAGATCAAGCGCGAAGCCCCGTCGATCGATAACGCGCCCAAGGCCGGCGCCGCGCGGAAGGGCAAGGCATGAACCTCGAAGAGCTGCGCCACCTCAATTTCCGCGAGGTCGGCAACTGGCCGATGCTGCCGAAGGTGCTGATCCTCGGCGTGCTGTTCATCGTCATCCTCGCCGCCGGCGCAGCACTCGACTGGAAGGACCAGTTCGACACGCTCGACGCCGCGCACCAGCAGGAGGCGAAGCTGCGCGTGGAATACACGCAGAAGAAGGCCAAGGCCGTCAACTACGACCTCTACGTCGCGCAACTGAAGGACGTCGAGCAGTCGTTCGGCGCGCTGGTCAAGCAATTGCCCAACAGGGCTGAAATTCCGGCACTGCTGACCGATATCAACCAGGCGGGCCTTGGCCGCGGGCTGGTGTTCGAGCTGTTCAAGCCGGCGCCGCAGGAAAAAATGATGGATTTCTACGCCGAACTGCCGATCAGCATACGTATCACCGGCAATTACCATGACATGGGTGCGTTTGCGAGCGACGTTGCACAGATGCCGCGCATCGTCACGTTGAACGACGTGTCGATCCAGAACGACAAGGGCCAGCTACAGATGGACGCCACGGCGAAGACCTTCCGCTACCTGGACGACGACGAGATCGCGCGCCAGCGCGCGCTCACGAAGGAAAAGGGCAAGAAGAAATGAAGCCGCGTCTGGCGCTCATCGTCGGCGTGGCGCTGTTGCTCGGCGGCTGCGGGGGGGACAACCAGGACCTGCGCATGTGGATGGCCGAGCAGGGCAAGGGCGTGCGCGGCCGGCTCGACCCGCTGCCGCAACTGAAGCCCTACGAGCCGTTCGCGTACAACGCGTTCGACCTGCCCGACCCGTTCAAGCCGCGCAAGATTCAGCCGGTCAAGGGCGACAGCAAGCTCGCACCCGACCTCAATCGCCGCCGCGAGCCGCTCGAGTCGTATCCGCTCGAGGCGTTGTCGATGGTGGGCACGCTGGCACGCAACAAGCAGATGTTCGCGCTCGTGAAGACGCCCGAGAAGGACATCTACCAGGTGAAGGACGGCAATTACCTCGGCCAGAACTACGGCGTGGTCACCGGCATCACCGATAGCGAGATCAAGTTGAAGGAGCTCGTGCAGGACGGCTCCGGCGACTGGACCGAAAGAACGAGTGCGCTGCAACTGCAGCAGCCCGACCAGAAGACACAAGGGAGCAGACGATGAGCGCAACCATTGACGACCACCCGCATGCGCACGCGGGAGCGCTTTGGCGCCGGGGAACCGCAGTCATCGCCGCGATGCTCGCGGCATTCGCACTCGCGTTCGCCGGCGGCGCTGCGGCGCAGACGAACAGCATCGACGCCGTCAGCGTGTCGAAGGGCACATCGGGCCGCACGATCGTCAAGTTCACGCTGAAGTCGCCGCCGGCCAACCCGCCCGCGGGCTTTGCGATCGCCAGTCCGCCGCGGATCGCGCTCGATTTCCTGGACACCGGCAACGGCCTCGGCAGCAACCAGCGCGCCGTCGACGACCCGGCGCTGCGCAGCTTCAACCTGATCCACGCCGACGGCCGCACGCGCGTCGTATTCAACCTGAACAAGCCGCAGACGTTCGAAACCAGCGTCGAGGGCAACAACGTGCTGGTGACGTTGTTCGACCAGAGCGACGCCGTGGTGCCGCAGCAGACACAGGTGCAGCGCTTCGCCGAATCGCGCGCCGGCGATGTCGAGCATTCGCTGCGTGACGTCGACTTTCGCCGCGGCCGCAACGGCGAGGGCCGCATCGTCGTCGACCTGTCCGACAACTCGACCGGCATCGACATCCGCCAGCAGGGCCGTTCGCTGATCGTCGATTTCCTGAAGACGTCG
>DATCFA010000181.1:0-2344 GCA_036509805.1 Casimicrobiaceae bacterium | reverse complement strand
CGTTCGACAAGACGGCCAAGCTGCTGGGTTTGCCCTATCCGGGCGGTCCGGCGCTGGCAGCGCTGGCGCGACAGGGCCGCGAAGGCGTCGTCTCGCTGCCGCGCCCGATGCTCGATTCGCAGAGCCTCGACATGAGCTTCTCGGGTCTCAAGACTGCGGTACGCGTGCTCACGCACAAGCTTGCACGCGAGGGTCCGCTGACCGATGCGACCCGTGCGGACATCGCGCGCGAATTCGAAACGGCGATCGTCGACGTCCTCGCCGCGAAGTCGCTCGCCGCGCTCGCCGCCAGTGGCCGCTCGACACTGGTCGTCGCGGGCGGCGTCGGCGCCAACCTGCATCTGCGCGCGCGGCTCATGCGCGTCGTCGAAGCGCGCGGCGGCCGCGTGTATTTTCCGGAGATCGCCTTCTGCACCGACAACGGCGCGATGATCGCGCTCGCCGGCGCGTTGCACCTCGGGCATGCGCACGCTGCGGGCGGCGCGTTCGACGTGATGCCGCGCTGGGCGCTCGGCGATGCCTGATCGGCCCGCAATGCGCGTCAGCGGCCGATCGCGCTTTCCTTGCCGCGCATCAGTTTGCGGATGTTCTCGCGATGCCGCCAGAACAGCAGCACGGCGATGACGATGCACGCCCAGGTCGCAAGCGTTGCGCCGAATTCGTGGAACATGCCGAGCGGCATCAGCACGGCGGTGACCAGCCCCGCGACGGAGCTGATCTTGAAGCCGAACGCCATCACCAGCCAGACCACCGTCAGCGCGAGGCCGAGCGGCCAGTGGAACGCGAACACGATGCCCGCGGCGGTGGCGATGCCCTTGCCGCCGCGAAATTGGAAATACACTGGGAAAATATGCCCGACGAACACGCCGAGCGCCGCGGCCGGCGCCGTCCATTCGGGCAGCGCCCACGCCTGCGTGAGTCGCAGTGCGGCGAACACGACGACGTAGCCCTTCGCGCCATCGCCGACGAGCGTCAACAGCGCGGCCATGCGATTGCCGGTGCGCAGCACGTTGGTGGCGCCCGGATTGCGCGAGCCGTATGCGTGCGGGTCGGGCAGCCTGAACGCGCGGCTTGTCACCATCGCAAACGACACGGAGCCGATCAGATAAGCTGCGACGACAATGAGCACCCCCGCAAGCATCGATTTTCCCCGTCCGCTAGAATCGCGGCGATTCTAGCAAATGCATCCGACGACACACGCCCGCACGCGATGAACACGATCATCATCCACGACCTCCGCGTGCAGACCACGATCGGCATCTATCGCTGGGAAGCGCACCTGCCGCAGACGATACGCCTCGACCTCGAGATCGGCATGCCGTCCGCGCAGCCGTTCGAAAGCGGCGATTTCGCCGACGCGCTCGACTACGCGTCGATCGTGCGCCGGATCAAGGCGTATACGGCCGGGCACGCGTACCCGTTGATGGAACGCTTCGCCCAAGGGCTCGCCGACATCGTGCTGCAGGAGTTCGGCGTGCCGTGGGTGAAACTGCGCGTGGTGAAGCTGGCGGCACTCCCCGGTGTCAAGGAGATCGGCATCGCCATCGAGCGCCACGCGAAGTGACGCTTCGCGTGACCCACGCCCTCGACGCACGGCCGCCGCCGAGCGCAAACCGGAAGGATCAAAGTCATGCCCATGATTACGAACGACCTGCCATCGGCGGGAATGCCGGTTGCACCATCGCCGGCACGCGCGCATGCGATGGCTTCCCGCGCGCTCGCGTGCGTCGCGGCGGTCGCCGCGCTGTTGCTGGGCGCGTGCGCACAGGTGAGTGAAGCACCGGCGCCTGCGGTGAATGCGGCCGGCAACGCCGCCACGGCCGATGCTGCCGATGCGGATCCCTACCTGTGGCTCGAGGCGACCGACAGCGCGCAAGCGCTCGAATGGGTGAAGACGCGCGACGCGGAAACCGTGGCGCGCTACGCGTCGACGCCTGCGTTCGCGACGATGCGCGACCAGATCCTCGGCGTGCTGGATTCGGCCGGGCGCATCCCGACCGTCGACAAGATGGGCGAGTTCTATTACAACTTCTGGGTCGATGGCGAGCATCCTCTCGGCCTGTGGCGGCGCACGACTCTTGCCGAATATCGCAAGGCGCATCCTCGATGGGATGTGCTGATCGACGTCGACGCGCTGGCCAAGGCCGAGGACGTGAAATGGGTATGGCATGGCGTCGACTGCCTGCGTCCGCAGTACCGGCACTGCCTGGTATCGCTGTCGCGCGGCGGCGCCGACGCATCGGTCGTACGCGAATTCGACTTGCACACGCGCAAGTTCGTGGCCGGCGGCTTCACTCTTCCCGAGGCGAAAACCGCTATCAGCTGGATCGATGCCGACAACGTC
>DATCFA010000180.1:0-7349 GCA_036509805.1 Casimicrobiaceae bacterium | reverse complement strand
GCGAACGGCGTGACCACGACGAGCTGTCCGGCGTAGCGCGCCCACACGACCAGCAGCAGCGCGTGATCCTGCACGAGGAACTTCGCCGTCGCGTCGACCGACGACAACGCCAGACCCGCGAACAGGAACGACGGCAGCGCGTGGGCGAGCGGATGCGCGCGCGCGGGTGGCGGGTCCACCGGCGCGGGCGCACTCACGCGCCGATCCCGCGCGTTCGACGGCGGCGTTCGTCACGCAGCGATCAGCTCGCGCAATACGAACGGCAGGATGCCGCCATGGCGGTAATAATCGACCTCGATCGGCGTGTCGATCCTGCACAGCACGGCAACGTCGAACGACGTGCCGTCCTTGCGCGTTACCTTGAGTGTCAGGTCCTGCTGCGGGCGGATGTCCGGCGGCACGATGATGTCGAAAGTCTCGTCGCCCCTGATCGAGAGTGTTTCGACCGTGTCGCTCGCCTTGAACTGCAGCGGCAGCACGCCCATGCCGACGAGATTGGAGCGGTGGATGCGTTCGAAGCTCTTCGCGATCACCGCCTTGACGCCGAGGAGCTGCGTGCCTTTGGCCGCCCAGTCGCGCGAGCTGCCGGTGCCGTATTCCTCGCCGCCGAACACGATCGTCGGCGTGCCTTGCGCGATGTAGCGCATCGCCGCGTCGTAGATCGGCATCTTCTCGGCCGACGGTTCGAACAGCGTGACGCCGCCTTCCTCGCGGGTGCCGTCGGCACGCAGCGAAAGCATCAGGTTCTTGATGCGCACGTTGGCGAACGTGCCGCGCATCATCACCTCGTGGTTGCCGCGACGCGAGCCGTAGCTGTTGAAGTCGGCGACCGAAACGTCCTTCTCCTGCAGGTAGAGACCGGCCGGCGACGTTGGCTTGATCGAGCCCGCCGGCGAAATGTGGTCGGTGGTCACCGAATCGCCGAAGATGCCGAGCGCGCGCGCGCCGCGGATGTCGGTGGTCGGCGCAGGCTGCAGCGTGAACCCGTCGAAGAACGGCGGCTTGGCGATGTACGTCGACGCTGGCCAGTCGTACACCTGGCCCTCGGCGCCGGCGATCGTCTTCCACATCGGGTTGGCGTTGGCCAAGTCGCTGTAGAGCCTGCGGAACGTGACCGGGTCGCGCGCGTAGTTGAGAAGCTCGGCCACCTCCTGCGACGTCGGCCAGATGTCCTTCAGGTAGACCGGACCATCGGTGCCGATGCCCACCGGTTCGGTGGTGAAGTCCTTGAGCACCGTGCCGGCGATCGCATACGCGACCACCAGCGGCGGCGACATCAGGAAATTGGCCTTGAGGTTGGGGTGGATGCGCGCCTCGAAGTTGCGGTTGCCCGACAGCACGGCGGCGCAGATCAAGTCATTGGTGGTGATCGTCTCGTTGAACTCGGGCGTCAGGTCGCCGGCGTTGCCGATGCACGTCGTGCAGCCATAGGCGGCGAGGTCGAATCCGAGCTTTTCGAGGTACGGCAGCAGTCCCGTCTTGGTGAAATAGTCGGTGACCACGCGCGAGCCGGGTGCGAGCGACGTCTTGATGTGCGGCTTGACGGTGAGTCCTTTTTCGACCGCCTTTTTCGCCAGCAGGCCGGCCGCCAGCATCACGCTCGGATTCGACGTGTTGGTGCACGACGTGATCGCGGCGATCAGCACGTCGCCCGACCCGATGTCGATCGACGCGACGCGCGTGGGTGCTGCGATGCGGTCGGGGGTCGGGCGGTTGTCGACCATCTCCTCGACATCGAGCGCCACCGCCTTGCCGTCGAGCGTCTGGCGGTCGGGCATGCGATTGCCGCCGGCCCACGGAACATGGAAGCGTCGCGCGAGGTCGTCGGGCTTCTTGGCGAAGCCGTTCTCGCCCACCGGCTTGCTGAAGAGCTCGGTAAACTTCGATTCCAGCGACCCCAGGTCGATCCGGTCCTGCGGCCGCTTGGGGCCCGCGACAGACGTCCTCACCGACGCCAGGTCGAGCGTGACGACGCGCGTGTAGTCGATCTCGCCGCTGCGCGGTATGCCGAACAGGTTCTGCGCCTTGAAATAGGCGGTGAACGCATCGACCTCGGCGTCGCTGCGGCCGGTGGCGCGCAGGTAATCGACGGTGGCGCCGTCGACGGGGAAAAATCCCATCGTCGCGCCGTATTCGGGTGCCATGTTGCCGAGCGTTGCGCGATCGGGCACCGCCAGCGATGCAGTACCCTCACCGAAGAACTCGACGAACTTGCCGACGACCTTCTCGCGGCGCAACAGCTCGGTGACAGTGAGCACGAGGTCGGTGGCGGTGATGCCTTCGCGCAACGCGCCGGTCAGCTCGACACCGATGACGTCCGGCGTCAGCAGGTAGACCGGCTGGCCGAGCATGCCGGCCTCGGCCTCGATGCTGCCCACGCCCCAGCCGACAACGCCGATGCCGTTGATCATCGTCGTGTGGCTGTCGGTGCCGACCAGCGTGTCCGGATACGTGACGCCGTCCTTTTCGTGAACGCCGCGCGCGAGGTATTCGAGGTTCACCTGGTGGACGATGCCGATGCCCGGCGGCACTACCTTGAACGTGTCGAATGCCTGCATTCCCCATTTCATGAACTGGTAGCGCTCGGCGTTGCGCGTGAACTCGATCTTCATGTTGAGGTCGAGCGCATCCCTGGTGCCGTAGTGGTCGATCATCACCGAGTGGTCGACGACCAGGTCGACAGGCACCAGCGGCTCGATCATCTTCGGGTCGTGCCCGAGCGCGTGCGCGGCGTTGCGCATGGCGGCCAGGTCGGCGAGCAGCGGCACGCCGGTGAAGTCCTGCAGCACGACGCGCGCGACGACGAACGGGACCTCGGCGCTGCGCTCGGCGGTGGGCGACCAGTTGGCGAGCTCGCGCACGTGATGCTCGCTGACCTTGTTGCCGTCGCAGTTGCGCAGCACGCTTTCCAGCACGATTCGGATGCTGACCGGCAGCCGCGACACCTTGCCGATGCCGGCCGCCTCCAGTGCGGGCAGCGAATAGAAGCGGGCGGTGGCGCCCGAGGCCAGCGTGAATGTGCGCAGCGTGTCGTAAAGGTTGTGGCTCATGGCGTCGGTTCCTGGTGGTCGCGCGGGCGGCGCATGCTCACTTGCCGCCACTCAAGGTCTTCATGGTTTCGGCGAACGACTTGACGTTGATCATCTTGCCGTTCGGCAGCGTCAGGTCGCCCGGCGACATGCCGGCCGGGCAGGGCCCGACGTACCTGCCGTCGATGGCCGTGTCGGCTTGCGCGCGGCCGTGGGCCGCGGGCTCGTAGGTCGTGTGAGCGTCCGCGTGATAGCGCGTGTCGCCGCTGAACTTCATCGTCAAGTGCGTGGTCGTGCGCGATCCCATCAGGTCGCAGACCGAGTCGCTTTCCACCGTGCTGCCGCTGACACGCAGGTCATGCTTGCTGCAGATGCCGCTGATGAGTCCCTGCGAGAACTGCACCATCAACTGCTGCACGCTGGCGTCGAGGCAGATCGAGGACACGTGCGGCGTCGACGGATTCGCGGGATCGGCGCTCTGCGTCACCGTCGTCGTCTGCCACAGGCCCACGTGCATTTTCGGGAAATCCTGTGCGGCATCCGCGATGCGCGGCAGCAGCAGCGGCAGCAACGCGAGGGCGACGACGGGGGAGTGTTGCAGGCGCATGATCAGATCACCATCAGGTCGACGAAGGCGTGCACCGGCGTCGCCGCCAGGCGCGCCGCGTCGAGCGTGACGTCGAGGATCGCGTGCTGCTGCTTGGGCGCAAAACGCCGCGCGAGGTTGCGGCGGAATTTTTCGACCAGCACCGGCATTCCTTCGGCGCGCCGGCGCCGGTGGCCGATCGGATACTCGACGATGACTTCGTCGAGCCGCGTGCCGTCGCCGAGCTCGATGAGAAGCGCGTTGGCGATCGAGCGCTTGGCGGGGTCTTGGTAGTCGCGCGTGAACTGCGGGTCCTCGACGCAGACGATACGTTCGCGCAGCGCGTCGATGCGCGGATCGGCGGCAACGTCGTCCTCGTAGTCGGCGGCGGTCAGCCGGCCGTAGAGCAGCGGCACGGCGACCATGTACTGGATGCAGTGGTCGCGGTCGGCGGGATTGGCGAGCGGCCCGCGCTTGTCGATGATGCGGATCGCCGCCTCGTGCGTGCGGATGGTCACCTTTGCGATGTCGGCGGCCGACCTGCCGGCGCGCTTCAGCGCAGCGTGCAGCGTCATCGCCGCTTCGGCGGCGGTTTGCGCATGGAACTCGGCGGGGAAGCTGATCTTGAACAGCACGTTTTCCATCACGTAGCCGCCCCATTCGGCAATCGGCCGCTGGAAGCGGAACGCCTCGCCCTTGAACGACACGTCGTAGAAGCCCCAGGTCTTGGCGCTCAGCACCGACGGGTAGCCCATCTCGCCGGTTTTGGCGATCAGCGCGAGGCGCACGGCGCGCGATGTCGCGTCGCCCGCCGCCCAGCTCTTGCGCGAGCCGGTGTTCGGCGTGTGGCGGTAGGTGCGCAGCGACTGGCCGTCGACGAACACCTGCGACAGCGCGTTGGCGATTTCGTCGCGCGCGAGTCCGAGCATGTCGGCCACCACCGCGCACGATGCGAGCTTCACCAGCACGACATGGTCGAGTCCGACGCGATTGAAGCTGTTCTCGAGGGCCATGCAGCCCTGGATTTCGTGCGCCTTGATCATCGCGGTGAGCACGTCGCGCATCAAAAGCGGTGGTCGCCCCTGCGCGATCGCATTGCGCGACAGCCAGTCGGCAGTGGCGAGGATGCCGCCCAGGTTGTCGGACGGGTGGCCCCATTCGGCGGCGAGCCACGTGTCGTTGAAATCGAGCCAGCGGATCATCGTGCCGATGTTGAACGCCGCCTGCACCGGGTCGAGCACGAACGATGTGCCGGGCACCCTGGCGCCGTGCGGCACCAGCGTGCCGGCGACCAGCGGGCCGAGGAGCTTGGTGCAGGCCGGGTATTCGAGCGCCTCGAAGCCGCAACCCAGCGTATCGACCAGGCAATGGCGTGCGGTGTCGTACGCCTCGTCGCTGTCGATGACGCGATCGACGACATAGTCGACGATGCCGGTGATCACGGTGTCGAACGGGGGGCGCAGGTTGGAAGGCGCGGCGGACATGGTGTGCGGGTGTGAGGGTCTAACGGGCGTCGAGGACTGCAGCGCAGCGACGGCGGCCTCGCGTGCGTGGTGTCGTCACTTGCGGTCGGCGAGCTTCACGAAAGCGCGGTCGTCGGGTCCGATGTAGTGGGCGCCCGGGCGGATGATCTTGCCGTCCTCGCGCTGTTCGATCACATGCGCCGACCAGCCGGCGGTGCGCGCGATCACGAACAGCGGCGTGAACATGGCGGTGGGCACGCCCATCATGTGAAAGCCGATCGCCGAGTACCAGTCCAGGTTGGCGAACATCTTCTTCGCATCCTGCATGACGCTCTCGATGCGCTCGGCGACGGCGTACATGTGCGTGTCCTTCGCCTCGACGGACAGCGTGCGCGCAACTTCCTTGATGACCTTGTTGCGCGGGTCGCAAAGCGTGTACACCGGGTGACCGAAGCCGATGATCACCTGCTTGTCCGCGATGCGGCGGCGCACATCGGCTTCCGCCTCGTCGGGCGTTTCGTAACGCTGCTGGATGTCGAACGCGAACTCGTTGGCGCCACCGTGCTTGGGCCCGCGCAATGCGCCGATCGCGCCGGCGATGCAGGAATAGAGGTCCGACCCGGTGCCGGCGATGACGCGCGCGGTGAACGTCGATGCGTTGAACTCGTGCTCGGCATACAGGTTGAGCGACGTGTGCATTGCACGCACCCACGAAGCCTGCGGCGCTTCGCCGTGCAGCAGGTGCAGGAAATGCGCGCCGACCGAATCGTCGTCGGTCTCGACGTCGATCAGGCGGCCGTTGTGGCTCGCGTGATACCAGTAGCACAGCATCGAGCCCAGCGAGGCGATCAGGCGGTCGGCGATGTCGCGCGCGCCCGGGGTGTCGTGTGCATCCCTTTCCGGCAGTGTCGCGCCGAGCGCGGAAACGCCGGTGCGCATCACGTCCATCGGGTGTGCGGCCGCGGGTAGCGCTTCGAGGACATCCTGCACGACGGCGGGCAATCCGCGCATCGACGCGAGCTTGCGCTTGTAGCGCGCGAGCTCGGCGCGCGTCGGCAGCTTGCCGTGCACGAGCAGATGCGCGATCTCCTCGTATTCACACTGGTCGGCGATGTCGAGGATATCGTAGCCGCGATAGTGGAGGTCGTTGCCGGTGCGCCCGACGCTGGACAGCGCGGTATTGCCGGCGATCACGCCCGACAGCGCCACCGATTTCTTGGGCTTCTGCGCTGCAGCCGAAGTCATGTCGCTCATCACGCGCTAACCGAGCAGCGACGCGACACCGGCGCGTTCTTCCTGCAGTTCCTTCAGTGTCGCATTCATGCGCTCGCGCGAGAATTCGTCGATCGGCAGGTCGCCGATTCGCGTGTATTCGCCTTTCGCGCACGTGACCGGCACGCCATACATCACGTCCTGCGGAATGGCGTAGCTGCCGTCGGAAGCGATACCCATCGTCACCCAGCGCCCGCCGCTCCCCTGCAGCCAGTCGTGCACGTGGTCGATCGCCGCATTGGCGGCCGACGCCGCCGACGACAGTCCGCGCGCCTCGATGATCGCGGCACCGCGCTTGCCGACGGTCGGCAGGAAGTCGTTGCGGTTCCAGTTCTCGTCGTTGATCACGTCCTTGAGCAGCTTGCCGTTCGACGTGGCGAAGCGGTAGTCGGCATACATCGTGGGCGAATGGTTGCCCCATACGACGACGTGCTCGACCGATGCCACGGCAACGCCGGCCTTCTTCGCGAGCTGGCCGAGCGCACGGTTGTGGTCGAGGCGCATCATCGCGGTGAAGTTTTTCGGGGGCAGCGACGGCGCGGATTTCATCGCGATGTACGCGTTGGTGTTGGCCGGATTGCCGACGACCAGCACCTTGATGTTGCGCGCTGCGACGGTGTCCAGCGCGTTGCCCTGCTCGATGAAGATCCTGGCGTTTTCGAGCAGCAGGTCCTTGCGCTCCATGCCGGGGCCGCGCGGGCGCGCACCGACCAGAAGTGCCACGTCGGCGTCCTTGAACGCGACCTTCGGATCGCCACTGCCGTGCATGGCCGCGACCAGCGGAAACGCGCAATCCTCGATTTCCATCATCACGCCCTTGAGCGCCGCCTGCGCCTTGTCGACGGGCAGTTCCAGCAGCTGTAGGATCACCGGCTGGTCACGCCCCAGCATCTCGCCGGCGGCGATGCGGAACAGCAGGCTGTAGCCGATCTGGCCGGCAGCGCCGGTGACGGCGACGCGGACGGGTGCTTTCATCGCATGAAACTCCTGTGCAGGTCG